>VGSD01000562.1 GCA_016875155.1 Deltaproteobacteria bacterium
GCCGATCCATCCACTGCATTGTAGGTTTCCAAATTATGTTGACTGTAAATGTCTGATTATTATGAACGGAATGATATTTTTGGTGATTATTTGGATTGGGGCCGGCCATTTGAGCCGACCCCTGGTTTGGTTTTAGAATGGGAAATGGTCAGAGTGGGTGTCTGGTTTCTTGAACCTGTGGTTTCTCTCTTTTATGTTTTGTAAAGCCGCAAGCAGTGCATCCAGCATTAACTCTTCGATCTGTTCGGATATATGGTCCATTTTTGTCTCGTATTGCAATTCATCTTCGTAGCTTTTCATGGATTTTCTCCTTTCTGTATGATTTTAGAAGACCTCTGTGGCGGCCATGCGGACATGGTCGGCATTGACGGTCATTGATTTATTTTTTGCGGCGACAATGATGGCGCCCCGGGCCAGATGGTTGGCTTTCCTGAACAGCCCGCCCGAACCCTGATGGATAGCGGTAACGGCTGTTTCGTCAAAGATGTTGTTGCTAACCCCGGCGACGGCAAGATGGTGTTTGAGGTATTGGTGCATTTGTTCACGGCTGACCCCTTCGATGTGACTGCGTCCCACAATCCTTGATGCCAGGGGCAGGGACGAGCGGTACATGAGGTTATCGATGAGGTTGGACTGACCTGCCAGTACAATGGGAAGCAGGGGCTTGGAGTCTTTTTCGAACTGGATAAGGGTATGGAGTTCTGCAAAGACCTCAAGGCGCAGCAGGGATGCCTCATCAATAACCAGGATGACCTTGACTTTTTTGCCTTGCACCAGTTCGACGATCTCCTGACGGATGCGCCGGAGCATGAAGGCTCGGGATACCCCACCCATATCCAAGCCCAGTACATCGAGCAACTGCCTGTACAGTTCCAATATGGAGCCACTTGATGCGGTGATATAGAGGGTGCGGTGCTGTGCTGGGTGGAGGATGCCTGTCACATAGCGAAGGGCCGTGGATTTGCCGCTACCCAACTCCCCGGTAACAAGGGCAATGGCCCCCAGGCGCACTGCATAATGGATTCTCTCTTCAACCCCTTTAAGGGAAGGGGTTAAAAGGATATTGTCTAGTTCAATGTCTGAGGCGAAAGGTTCGCGCTGCAGTTCAAAGAATGTGCGATAATTGCTGTTCATGGCTGGGACCCCTTTCTTCGCTTACCAGATCTTTCCGCCTGTGGGTTTATGGCTCTCGGAGGTGATCTGAGCCTGGTTGTTTTTGTCTCGTTTGACCCGGCAATTGACATGAAGATCCACCGCTCTCAGATACCCGTAGCTTTGCTGCTGCCAACGGAGTTCAACGATTCCTGGGCTGTCCTTATGGTAGAGCAGGTCCACCCGCTGACCGATGAGTTTGACCGGTGCTTCGAACAGGTTTCCCTCCAGGGTGAGGGTTCTGTCTTTGGCCACTGTGCGCCGGGCAATAATGCGAAAATGATCTTTCAGATTTTCCGGAGCTGCCCGAAGACACTCCATTTGCGAGGTAAATCGCTCTAAGGGTTTTTTGCCGGTACCTGAGTGAACCCTCTGGTGATAGACTTCTCTGATCCATGTATGCAGGGTCCCATTGAGTTCATCAAGGCTCATTTGACCCGGTTCGGTCAAAAACTCAGATCGAACCGTTCTGAAGAATCGTTCAATTTTCCCTTTTCCTTCGGGTTTGTATGGCCTTGCATGGATCAAGGCGATGCCCAGGGATGCTGTTATATGTTCCAGGTGTTTGGAGCGATAGGCCGGGCCATTGTCCACATAGAGCTTTCTGGGAAGCCCCCTTTTCAAAAGGGCTTTTTCCAAGGCATCTAAAAACGAGGCAAGTTTCTCAGATAGGTAGAACCGGGCGTAAGGAATGAGCCTGGAGTGATCATCGATAAAAGCGATCAGGTAGCTTTTTCTTTTCCTTTCACCAAGTCTGACCATGGGACCGTGCATCACGTCGGACTGCCACATATCGTTGGGCAGTTCAGCTTCAAATTTGCGCCGGTCCTCGAACTGGCCCACAGGCACGCTCATCAGGTTTTGATTGTGCAGAAAACGGTACACCGTCGTCTGCTTGAGATCTTTGCCAGGGAGCAAAAGCCCTCTTTCCTCCATGGTCCGGATCAGTACCGGTACGGTCGTATTGGGCAGCTCCCGGCGAAGATGGATCAGATTCAGTCCTGTCTCTTCATCGATTGCCCGGCTTTTCCCCACATCGGAGCGATCCTTGGGGTAAAGGGATTCCAGTTGGCCCCCACCGTCCTGGTAAAGCCTGATCCAACGAAGAATCGCGCTGCGGCTGATCCGAGTCCTGTCCGAAAAGGGGATATCCCATTTCCGGCCGCACTTGTCCTTCAAAAGCCTCCTTCGCTCTTTGCCACTGAACCCCACCGCGGCCACAAAG
>VGSD01000563.1 GCA_016875155.1 Deltaproteobacteria bacterium
GAAATATTTTAGGTCTTCCGTTTTAATCTCCTGATCCGCGAAGCCACTTCGAACCGTCCTTCTCTGTTTGACCTTCGCCAGTGGGAAATCAATGGTTTTCCCTTTTTTGAGCCAAATGTCTGCAATCTCAGGGTCCATTGGGCTCTTGGCAATGATTTGAAGATCCACCTCATAGCCGAAGGTTCCAGCGGCGATGACGAGGTTTTCAATGAAGGCCCCAATGCCGAGTAAGAGTTCCCGGTTTTCAGGGTCAACAGCTGGCAGCCAGCATTTTTTATTAGAGCCGATCACCCAGTGTTTCGGTTCTACGATTTTTAATGTCCAGGGCTGTGTATTGTGGCCGCTGGGTGCAAGGGAGGCATAATAGAGAATTTCCATTTCATCCTTTTCAAGGCCTTTGATCGAGGTCTTCTCACTGTCTGATCGTAGGATATCTTCCCGCTTTATGTTGCTACAGGCATGTAACATGGACAACCCTCCTAATAAAAGGATTCCCCGACCCGAAAACTTTAAAAAATTTCTGCGATTCATTTTTCCCTCCTTTTTGACCATTGCTTCCTGTCCTCTTTTTAACAATCAATCATTTCTCACCTTGGACTATTTTCTGGAGAGGCCTTAGCATCTCTTCCTTCATTCTCTTGCGATAGATTTCTTTTCTCATGGAGGGTATCTTCGTGAGCAGAATTAATACGGCGTTCATGATACGGGCTTTGTAATTCTTATGTGGAAAATCGTAAACCCGGTGCTTCTTATAGAATCGGTGGTCTGCCTGAAATGGAAAACGGAGTTTTCCCCAGACATCGTCCCTGAAGATTTTCATCCCGCCGACACTGAGAAACGTTTTGGGTTTGATATAATGCTTCTCTGCAAGATGAACGACCCGTTCGGCCAGGTGCTGGAGCCGCGTATCTAACACCTTAGAATCCTCTTCTTCATCTGTGATGATGTCGACGAGGTTGGCCTGTTGCCATTCTGTGTAGGCTTCCAATATCTGCCGGAGGTTGGATATTTGTCTCAGGGGACCGGACAGAATGAACCCGACCTGTTTCCCAGTTAAGGACGGGGTATGGGTATTGAAGAAACTTCTGTCGAAGAACATCTTCCATCGGGAGGACAGATACCTGTCCTGAATCGTGCCAGCAAAAAGAAGGATATCCGCAGGTTTCACGTGGTCTTTATAAAACTGGACATATTCATCCTGATCGCCATAGGCACACTGGTAATCATAACCGCATTGAAGGCAACCCAGACAACCTCCTTTGATGTCAATCTGATGAAGGTTGATTACGGTCACATCCTCTACGAATGAATTTCTAAATCGCTCGATCATCCTGCCCAAATTGGTGTGTGGCTCTTTTAGATCGGACAGGATCCGCACCTTTTTCCCCTGGATGCTCACCCTTTGTCCTGGTGAACCCGGGACGTAATCAAGGGGGCGATAGAGGATAGGAGAGAATTTTTTTGCTGTGGGAACACGGTTTTGAATCCCTTCGAAGAATTCAGAGGCAAAAAGAATCCATTTTTCCCTTCCCTTTCGACTCATTAGATCGTACATGGCGGCCGAGTAATACCCCAGATATTTCATATCGAGATCATCGCAGATTGCATTCATGTAATTGTGAGCCGTGTGGTCGAAAAAATGAATGGAGGTCGATAAGACGGCGGTATATTTATCTTTAAAAACACCCGTTGCCCCTCTCTCCCAGACGAGCTCTATGAACCTTTTATACTGGGAGGGGACAAGCAAATAATAAAGGGGAAAAGCCCAGAGCACCCCATCGGAAGACCTTACCTCATCTATGATCTCCTGGAAGGCCTTTTCATCTTTTTCGATCTTTTTGATCGTGGAGGCAATGTTAAAGATTTTCAATTCATGGTTGGGGAACTTCTTCTGGATAAAATTCACATACTGTAAGGTTACACTGAGGTCTCCCTTCGGGCTTCCGTTCAGGACAGTAATTTTCATGGCAATAAGTTCCTTTCAAACATTTAACTCGTTTTTAATTCGATTGCGACTTTTTTTAAAGCAATTAAGATTCCCGCGAAGATCAGAATCCCTCCGATGACCTTTAAATGGGTCAGTGTTTCTCCGAGAATGAAGAAGGCCAGAATCGTCGAGCCAACAGGTTCACCTAAAATGGCGATCGCGACCAAAGAGGCTGGAAGGTATTTTAAGGCCCAGTTGAACGTGGTATGGCCGATCAACTGAGGGATGAGGGCAAGGAGAAAGAGATAGAGATAGGTGGAGGATGAGAACCCAAAGAAGGGTTTATAAGAAATGAAAGAGAGGATGATCAATACGATTGCTGCGGTTGAGTAGACAGGGAAGATGTAGGAGAGAAGGTCCTGTTCCTTTCTCATCTTTCTTCCCACCAA
>VGSD01000564.1 GCA_016875155.1 Deltaproteobacteria bacterium
GATAAAACAAAAAAGTTGATTGTGGGAGACCCCCTTGACGAACAGACGGATGTGGGACCGTTGATC
The DNA here is from genome assembly GCA_016875155.1 of Deltaproteobacteria bacterium. Next base: position 67 of record VGSD01000564.1, read on the forward strand.
ACTGAAAGCGCTGCCAGAGAGGTGGAGAATGACATTATCGATGCGGTCAACAGAGGAGCCAGAATACGGGCTGGCGGAGAACGAAAAGGCGCTTTCATCGATCCTACGGTATTGGAGAAAGTTCCTCTCAATGCAAAGGTGATGAGAGAAGAGAACTTCGGCCCTGTCGTACCGGTTGTATCATTTCGTACTATAGAAGAAGTGATTGAACTTGCCAACGCTACCCCATACGGCCTTCAATCGTCAGTATTCACGAACAACATAACCACGGCCCTCGATATGGCCTATCGGCTCGATGTGGGTGGAGTCATCGTCAATTGGTCCAGTGCCGTAAGGGTGGAAAACCTACCTTTCGGCGGCGTGAAGATGAGCGGACATGGAAGAGAGAGTCTTCATGACACGCTTCTTGAAATGACCGAGCAAAAAACAGTCATTCTTTACAATGCGCTGTCTTTTTTTGATGGAACATGCCGATAACCATGCAGTTTGGATTGAGAGGCAACATGGAATTGAATCGTATGGGAGCAACAGAATACCTGATGATGCGGGACATCAGCAAGAACTATGACGGCACACAGGCCTTGCGGAAAGTGGATTTCTCAGCCAGCAGCGGCGAGGTGCACGCCATTGTCGGAGAGAATGGGGCTGGCAAAAGCACACTGGTCAAAATCCTGACCGGGGCGGTCCAGGCGGATGCTGGCGAGGTCCTGCTCGATGGTATGTCGCAGACTATCGACAGTCCGTTGCGGGGGCAACAGCTCGGGATTCGCATGGTACACCAACATGTCAGCCTGGTTCCTCATTTGACTGTTACCGAAAACATTCTCCTCGGCAATATGCCTGCGGGCAAGCTAAAAGGGTGGATCAGCTGGTCTGCCGCACACCGCAAGGCACAAGAGATCTTCGAGGATATCGGTTTTAAAAGAATCAATGTGCGGAAGTTGGTTTCCCACCTAAGCGCATCCCAACAGCAGATTGTGGAGATCGCCAAGGCGGTAGCCGTCAAGCCACAGGTTCTGATCATGGATGAGCCTTCTGCTGTTCTTTCACAGGAGGAGCTAAAACATCTTTTTGCCCTGATCAGAAAGCTTAGGGAGAAATCGGTATTGATCCTTTATATTTCTCATCGGTTAGATGAAGTCTTTGAGATCGCCGACCGGGTTACAGTACTCAAGGATGGGATTCTTGTTGGCACGGTGAATCCCCAGGAAACGGATAAAAGGTCCTTGATCAAAATGATGGTCGGTCGGACTCTCGACGAGATTTTCCCACATCAACCAGTCAATACCGGATCAGAAATCCTGAAATTAAACGGTTTAAGCCTGACGGGTTCTTTTGAAAACGTCTCTTTCTCCATAGCACAAGGAGAGATTATTGGTCTTTACGGGTTAATCGGGAGCGGTCGCACCGAGGTCGCCCGCTGTATCTTCGGCGCAAAACAACCAACCTCAGGGGAGATTCGTCTGGGCGGGCAGGCGTTCCGTCCGGGATCCCCACACGACGCTTTGAAAGCCGGCATTGCCATGCTGACGGAAGATCGTATAAGGGATGGCCTGGTTCTGTTTCTTTCGATTCGGGATAATGTCAGCCTCGCCAACTTTGAATTGATGAGCCGCTGTGGCATCCTACACCGGAGTCGACAGAGCTTCCTGATCCAGTCTAAGGCACAGGAACTGAATATCCGCCCTCCAAATATTGATAGGCTGGTCTGGACGCTCAGCGGAGGCAATCAGCAAAAAGTTGTATTGGCCAAATGGCTTCTCGCCCGATCCAAGTTGCTCATCCTGGATGAACCCACCCGAGGCGTGGACGTTGCCACCAAGCAGGAGATTTATAATATCATCAAGAATCTGGCCGTCGGTGGGATGGGCATCCTCCTCATATCTTCAGAAATGCCGGAAATACTGGGTATGAGCGACAGGGTTCTGGTGATGCGGGAAGGGCAGCTGGCGGGTGAATTCTTAAGACAACAAGCGACTGAACAGAACTTGCTTGCCTGTGCTGCCGGGATCACAGAAAAATCGAGAGGTGAGTAGACCCCGTTAGAAAGTTTTCAACTTTCTAACGGGAAAGCTCACACGGGGCATTAAACCCCGAGTGAGCTGAAAAGGAAACAACCACCATCCCCGCAGCAGAGCTGCGGGGCTTTCTAACGGGGTAAACATGTCAACGGATATCTCAACAAAGGAGAAGGGAGCCTCTGCTCATTTTGCTCACCTTCGAGAGAAGTGGTTCCCTAGCGGGTCCGGCCACGGGCGATGGTTAGACTACGCTTTCATTGGCGCTTTTGTGGTGGCAATAG
>VGSD01000565.1 GCA_016875155.1 Deltaproteobacteria bacterium
CTTTCTTGTAGTCTTCTAATGCTCGAACCCTGAGATCTTCCCTCTTTGTTTTTTCAGCTTCCTTGTCCGCAAGTTCAGCTGCATGACTCCACTTTCCTTCTCTTTCGTAATCCTTGATCTTACGGTCTGTTTCACCTATCGGGCTTCCTTTGATCACCACTGCCGGAGGAAATAATATCCGGGAGACTGAATTTTCACATTTAGGACATTGGGTGAGGGGTGGCTCGCTCATCCTCTGAATCGTCTCGAAACCTTGACGGCAATGATCGCAGCTCTTTCTTGGATCAACGGGACGATAGGCGTAAGTAGGCATATGGGACACCTCTGCATAAATAGATAATATCTTCCCCAAAATTGTCAAGCCCTAAACCAAAACCCAAAACTGCCTAAAAAAATGTTGACTTCAATTTTTTGTTATGTTAAAAAAATCACATTCTATCTCCTGGAAAAACCACAAAAGTAAAATCCACTTAAAATTTAAGGGAGTATCCATATCATTCTGGGATGGGGGGAGTATGAAAACGAAATTTAGAAAACCAGTCATTATTCTTCTTCTTGCCTTTTGTACGGCACTCTTTTTAAGCCTGAGTCTGATGTGGGCCGCCACACCCACGCCTGAGAAAAAAGAACCGTCCAAACCCATTGCTGTGACCAAGCCTCCGGATACCGCAAAAAAAGGGGAGAAATTTGTTATCCGGGGCAGGGAATACTGTTACGAATGCATTGACAATTCCGATTGTCTCGGATGCCACGGCAATAAGATCAATGAAAGAAAATTTGCCCAGTCGGTCCATGGAGCAAACTCCTGTAATAGCTGCCACTGGGACATTACGGATGTGAAAACGCATACGAAGGCCAAAGGTTCAAGAATTCATACCGAACCTGTCACCTGCCATCGCTGTCATAAAAAAGAGGGGGCAGAACATTATGCCAGCGCCCACTTCATCAACGACATTCAATGTAAAGACTGCCATAAAGATATTCATGAGATGACTCCCTGGAAAGGAGAAAAAAAGAGAGTCATCGAAAAATGCACGACTTGCCATGCTGATGATGGCTTCCTGGAGTCCACTCATGGGAAATCCGTTCTTGCAGGAAACCCCGATTCCCCGGATTGCAGCGATTGCCATGGCCTCCATAAAGTCCCCATCTTGAAGGGTGATGAGCCCAAGGTGGTCCAGTTCCGGAAGGAATTCCATACCGCGGTCTGTCTGAAGTGCCATGATGATAAGGAGATGATGGAACGGAATAAGGTCTTTGTGGTTGCCACCCAAACCTATTTCGAAAGTTATCATGGAAAGGTTGAATCCTTGGGCTACCCCAAGTTGGTGGCTGGTTGTGCGGATTGCCACGGTTTCCATAGCATCCTTCCTCCCAGTGACCCCAAATCGCTCATCTCGGACGCTCGTCTGGTTGAGACCTGCGGCAAGTGCCATCCCAGTGCCAATACGAATTTTACTATGTGGGTTGCACACGCCACACATAATGACCCGAAGCGGGACCCGATTTTTTATTGGACGTTTGTCATCATGACTGCACTTCTGGTCTCTGTGTTCAGTATGTTCTGGCTCCATACGGTCCTCTGGTGGAGAAGGGACTTCTGGGAAAAACGGGAGTTGAGAGCACAGGGGATCTTCTTCCCTCAACATGTGAAACCTGAAGAAGCCGGCCACATGTATCGCCGCTTTAAAAAATTAGATATCGTTCTTCATTTTACGATGATGGTCACCTTCATCGCCCTTGTCCTGACAGGACTTCCGCTCAAATTCTCCCATGCCCCATGGGCCAAAGGGCTGATGTCCTTTTTGGGCGGAGCAGAGATGGCTGGATTGGTTCACCGAATTGCGGCAGCTATCACCTTTCTCTATTTTATAGCGGCCAATGGCTATTTCTTCTACTTCCTATTCTACAAAAAACTACCGGGAAATCCCAACCCGCTCCAGAAGCTATTCGGCCCGGATTCCCTCTGCCCGCGCTGGAAGGATATTGAAGATATTGTGGGCATGATCCGCTGGTTCTTTGATAAAGGCCCTAAACCTCAGTTCGACCGATGGACCTACTGGGAAAAGTTCGACTTTCTGGCGGTTTTCTGGGGGATGTTTGCCATCGGGCTTTCCGGTCTGATGCTCTGGTTTCCCGAAGCGTTCTGCATCTTCCTGCCGGGCTGGATCCTCAATATTGCGCACATTGTCCATTCGGATGAGGCTTTGCTTGCCTCGGGCTTCATCTTTACAGTCCATTTCTTCAACACCCATTTCCGACCGTCGAAGTTCCCCTTTGATCCGGTGATCTTTACAGGAATGCTGCCCAAATACGAACTGGTGGAGGAGCGACCCGAACAGTATAAGAGGCTGTTGGCGCAGAA
>VGSD01000566.1 GCA_016875155.1 Deltaproteobacteria bacterium
ATCTGTAAATCAGGAGATCAGGGAAAACCAGAAAAACTTTGAAGTCTGATGACCTGATATCCTGATCACCTGATACTCTGATAGCCTTCAAGTTTGAAATGGAACAACCTCATATCCTGCATCAACGATGGCCTTCTCGATCTGAGTTGAAGCCACTGCCTTTATATTATCAAACCGGACTTCTCCTTTGGCAAGGTCCACCTGGACATTTTTAACTCCATCTAGTTGACTGAGCGCCTTAGTCACCGACATGACACAGTGCTGGCAACTCATCCCTTTCACTTTTAAAATCATAGCCACTTGACCTTCCTCCTTTCCAACCCCATGGGCTTTTTCAACGTTCTCTTTGACCTCAACCTCCGCCTGAACCTCTTCTTTGTCCTCTGCCTTTGTTTCGATCTCTACCTTTGGTTTTACCTTAACCTGGTTCTCCAGGAGCTCATCATACCAATGGGTGTGGCGGTCCTGGATATAATTTAGGCTTACCTCCCCCGTAAAAATTGATTTAACCAGTGGACGGTTAACCTTGAAGATCAACGCAGCTAAATGGGCCAGGACCCCTAAGAGAAAGAAGATCGTGGCAAAGGTATGAATCAATGTCATTGAAGTGATCAAGGTTGGAGAGAGAAAGACGCCAGGTAAATTTTTAATGACCTTTACTGCACCTGTCAAAACAAGAACCAACCCTATCCCTCCCAGATAAGCATAGGCCAACCTCTGCTCAGGGAGATATTTGTGCGATTTGGGCTCTTTTCCAAAGCCAAACATACTCAATATCGTGATCAGTGATGCCTTTATATCCCCTTTCTTGGGAATCAACCCTTGGTGTCCAAGCCATCCATGGAAGATGGCGTGAAAGACCATGACTGAGACGAAAACGATCCCGGCTAAATAATGGATTTTCAAATTGATGAAAAAGTCTCCTGCCCAACCCATACCCGGAATCTGAGTCACCATATACCTTTTATACATGGGAAGCTCTCCGAAACCTGAAAAAATCAGAAGGAGGCCGGAGATAGCAAGAATCCAGTGCTCAGCGAGTTCAATAGTGCTATGACGAAGAATAATCTTTTCATCCTCTATGATTCTTTCCTTCATTCCCGCTCCTCCTTCTTCTCTTCCCTTCTACGATAAATGGCAAGGCCAATGGCACCTATGGCGCTGATGAGCGGAGCAATGATAAAACCCTTTGCCCATCCATTGACTTCACGGAGTGGATTCAAAATCTTACCCATGAGGAGATTCGATTTTGCCTCTTTCAAATTGGCATCAATCCTCTCAAAAGGAATTTTACTTACATAAAGAGTGGCAGTTCCGCCATTCTCTTCTTCTCCGTAGACGAATCCATTGATCTCTTTCGCTCTCTCATGAGCCATCTTCAGGATGGCATCCCTTCTTCCGAAATAGAGAGGTTTATTTACACCTAGCCTCTTTTCACAGGCATCTACGCAGGCCGGTCCCTGCCCCTTCTTGATGCGATCATGACAGAGATCGCATTTATACATCACCCCACCCCCTGCAGGTATGGGCTGAAGTTTAAGATAGAGACCCACGCCACTCTGCCTCTGAGGGATATGCCACGGGCAGACCGCTTTGCATTTTGCTCCTCCCATGCAGAGGTCGTGATTGATGACGACTGAACCATCGCCGTATTTATTCAGGGCACCGAAAGGGCAGAGGTTGGCGCAGGGTGGGTTATCGCAATGCATACAACGCCGAGGAACGTAGATCTCTTCTCCCTCCAGAACAACCTTCTGAACGGTTGTCCAGTTATAAGGGGTAAGTTGATGGATCACATCTTTCTTCTTTGACCAGTCATCATGGCTCTTTTGAGGCCAGAGGTCCTTAATTGGTTCTTTGGGTTCGGGAAATTTTTTCTCATTTTCTTTCCTGCATGCTTCAATGCATTTGGGAATAGGTTCGTTCTTACATCCATCGCATCTGGTCAGATCGATCAGGGTGGCATAGGTCCCGGCTTTCGCTGAAGCAGTCTCAACCAATCCTGTGGTACAGATTGCACCAATGGCTGTTACCATTGCCCCCTTCTTAAGAAAACTCCTCCGCGTGAACCCCTGTTTACTACCCATAAATCTACCTCTCTAATTCCCCCAACCACCCTTTGAGATTGTGTCGCAATAGGGGCATTCATAAAAATGACATCCTGAACTTGGTTCAGGATCTAATGAATTCAACTAATTACGAGACCCTGAAATAAATTCAGGGTGACAAAATATTAATGGGTCTTCGTGGAAGTGAGTGGGTAAAATTATATCTCCTTGAGCATGCAAGTTAGAATCTTGAGCCTGAGATATTCCTCATCCCGGAGACCGTAAGCCCTTCTCTGAAGGACGCGGATCTTATTAT
>VGSD01000567.1 GCA_016875155.1 Deltaproteobacteria bacterium
CCATGATAAAAGACCCGTCATTCCCGCGGAAGCAGAGATTTTAATGGGGCATATAATTTTACATTCAAAGCCCATGCAAACTTCATACACGTGTGAGGGTATTAGGCGTATTCGAGACACTGGATTGACTCGCCCCCATTGTCGTAAAATAAAATATGGCGGACAATTGTTAGAAGGTCTTTTTGAGGGAACAGGATATCCCTTAAAAATGGCCTTTTTCTGAGCTGTAATGGTTCTAAAGAGGAGTTGTTTGGATTCATTTTCCGCCATAATTAATTTGACATATTTGCCCATTTATGCTATCTTCTTTCTAAAATCATTCATCTCTTTTCCAGGAGGAGATAGCTTATGATCGAGATCCATAAAGGGATACCGTCTCTATCAGGCCCAAAAGGATCTCTTCCCGTCAGGGAAGATGATGAAATCACTCTGAAGCTGGCTATGCTCTTTGAGGGCCAATGTGAAGGTTTTGGCCCCACCAAAGCTGCAGAGAAGTTTGGCTATACTCGACAGCGGTACTACCAAATCCTGGTTCAGTTTATGGACCAAGGAGCGGAGGCACTCAAAAGCCTCAAACCGGGGCCCAAAGGCAACTACCGCAGAACCCAGGAGGTCGTACGTCAGATCATCCGGTATCGATTTCTCGACTCCAGCCTGTCTCCGGAAGTCATCGCCCAAAAACTGAACCAAAATGGGTATCTCCTGGCCATCCGGAGTGTGGAAAGGGTTATCTCGGACTATGGCCTTCAAAAAAAAACTGCATCTCTATCGCCCCGGCAACGTACCTCTAAAGGTTGAAACCCATCGAACCAAACAGAAGGTGCGTCTGGAGGTCAGCGACCCCCAGGAGATTGAACGGGGGGTTCGACAGCTATTAGCCAATAAGATTTCAGGAACCCTGGTTGGCATTTGGCTGCTGATCCCCGAATATCTCAGACTCGGAACCTGGGATTTGCTCAAATCTTGGAGTGGCTTGCCCGATGAACGGGTCCACCCTCGACTGGTTTTGCAGATGATCAACGAAAGTGCCTTATGCGTCAGCGGCATTCGCATGAAACGGACCCTGAGCCAAAAGGGCTTTGAATTGGCCAACGGTTTGCCCTTTATTGCCACGGACTCTGCCATCCACCATCTGTTAGACAGCCACTGCGTGGCGGAGGCCCAGCGGTTGCAGATCGCCCTGGGGAAGGTGCGACAGACCTTTGGCCACTTTAAAGGAAAAATCATCGTCATTGATCCCCATCGCATGAAATCGTGCAGTAAAAGACAGATGGTTCGACGGCAAAAGGATAAAGAGTCCAACCCAGTCAAAATGGCCCAAACCTTCTTCAGTTTCGATGCCCAGACCAAGCAACCTCTTTGTTTTACGACGGCCTCATCGGCCAGGACCGTTACCCAGGCGACGCCCGAACTTCTCACCTTGACGACCTCGATCCTCAAGCTCAATGGTCATAAGCCCCTTGTCCTGGCTGATAATGAACATTACAGTGTTGAGCTTTTTGAATGGATTTCTTCGCAGTCCCCGTTTGATCTGTTGGTCCCGATGCCCTACAATCCGTCTGTGCTCCGATCGATTCGTAGGCTGCACAGGGAAGCTTTTACTCGGCATTGGGCCGGCTATGCTACGGCAAAGCAGCCTTACTCCCTGACCCGGAGCCATGAGGGCCCCTACCATCAGTTTATTCAACGGAAAGGTGAACGTCAGCCAGATGACGACTTTAAAGCATTCCTATGCACCAGCGATCGGGATGAAATGGAAGACCTCTCTCTCAATTATCCTCAACGATGGCATATCGAAGAGTTTTTCAAAAATGACCAGGCCCTGGGGTGGCACCGCGCCGGCACGATGAATTTGAATATCCGCTACGGACAGATGACAATGGCCCTCATAGCTCAGGCAGCCTGCTTCATGATGCGACAGCGGCTCGGACCTCCTGTTGATCAATGGGATGCCCCACACCTGGCCAAAGATTTCTTCAGGGGATTAGAGGGCGACATCCGTGTGCAGGGTGATACGATTGTGGTAACTTATTATAACGCCCCCAATCCCGATCTCCTGAAAAGGCACTATGAAAATATGCCTCAAAAGCTCTCTTCAGAGGGGATAAAACCGACGATCCCCTGGCTTTATAATTTTAAACTCGATTTCCGATTTAAGTAGGAAACGGAGTTGGAGTATATCTTATTCCTTGTCATCTAGTGGAAAAAGCATAGGTTCCCAATGTCAAATTAATTGCACCGTTAAAATCTCTGCGGAAGCGGGAATCTGTGCGCCTGGGAGCAGGCGCGATCTGAGGGGTGAAAGTCCCCTTCCGGGAGATGCCCGCTCCCGGCAGCCGAAGGTAACTGCGTTGCCACGAGGT
>VGSD01000568.1 GCA_016875155.1 Deltaproteobacteria bacterium
AGAATGGTATGACCGAACGATCCAAGCCCTTCAACTCAACGGCAAAGGAGAACGGACTCAGCAGGCCTACGCCCGCTCCGTTCGCATGCTCAGCCAGTTCTACGGCAAAGCCCCCGACCTGATCACCGAGCAGGAACTCCAGGACTATTTCCTCCACCGGAAAAACGTTGATCACTGGTCCCCCAATACCATGCGCATCTGCTATTGCGGCATACGCTTCTTCTTCGAACACGTCCTCCAACGCAACTGGCACATCCTGGGAATCCTCCGAGCCCAAACCGAACGACGTCTTCCTGCCGTTCTCAGCCGTGAAGAAGTCCGAAGCATTCTGGCCCAGGTCAAAACCTTCCAGAATTATGCCTATCTTTCCACCGTCTACTCCTGCGGCCTGAGGCTCCACGAAGGTCTCCACCTCGAAGTCTCCGATATCGATTCCACCCGTATGATGATCCATGTCCACCGTGGGAAGGGCGCCAAAGATCGCTATGTGCCTCTCCCCCAATCCACCATTCATCTGCTCCGCCGCTATTGGGTGACCCACCGCCACCCTTGCCTCCTCTTCCCCGCCCTTGGCCGAAACGGTAAGGGAGCAAAGGACGCTCCGTCTCCCATGGCCAAGAGCAGTGTCCAGGGCGCCTTCCGTCGGGCCAAGGTTGCTGCAGGGATCCGAAAAAAAGGGGTCTCCGTTCACACCCTGCGCCACTCCTATGCCACCCATCTCCTCGAAGCCGGCGTCAACCTGCGGGTCATCCAACGATACATGGGCCATGCCCAGCTCGAAACCACCATGGTCTATCTCCACCTTACCCAAAAGGGGCAGGAGGATGCCTGTCAGTTGATCAATCAGGTAATGGAGGGCTTGGACCATGACCCCAATCAATGAGATCTTCCGAACCTTCGGCCCCGAGTACTTGGAACGCTATTCCCAGGTCATGCCGAAAGCACACCGCAAAGTCATCGAGGCCATCATCGCCTGTCGCACCGAGGCTTGTGGTGTCGCCCTTTATGAGTGCGAAAGCTGTGGCCAATTCCATCGGGTCTATCGCTCCTGTGGAAACCGCCATTGCCCTTCTTGTCAACACCATAAGACCCGTCAGTGGCTGGAAAAACAGATCAAGCGGCAACTCCCCGGTCATCACTTCTTGCTTACCTTTACAGTCCCGGAAAAACTGCGCCGCTTCATTCGTAAAAACCAGCGGGTGGCTTACTCTGCCCTCTTCAAGGCCTCATCCGAAGCTATAAAGAAACTTGCTCCGGATGAACATTACATCGGCGCAAATCTCCCGGGATTCTTCGGCGTCCTTCACACCTGGGGACGAACCCTGGAGTTTCACCCCCATATCCATTACGTCGTCCCAGGCGGCGCCCTCTCTACCACCGATGGCCTCTGGCACCCCTCCAGGATCGATTTCTATCTCCCCGTCAGAGCTCTTTCCCAAATCTTCAAAGCCAAGTTCCGCGATGAAATGAAACAAGCCGGTCTCTTCGACCCAATCCCCCCTGAAGTCTGGCAGATCGACTGGAACGTCAATTCCCAAGCCGTCGGTTCCAGTGAAACAAGCCTCAAATACCTTGCCCCCTACGTCTTCAGAGTGGCCATCTCCAATTCTCGAATCTTGAAAGTCGAGAACCGCACGGTCTTCATTCGCTACCGCAAACCTCACAGCCACCGCTTAAGAACCCTTACCCTGGAGGTCATGGAGTTTATCCGGCGCTTCTTGCAGCACGTCCTACCCACCGGGTTCATGAAAGTCCGTTACTATGGATTCATGAATCCCAATTGTGGAGTCTCTCTTGATCACATCAGTACTCTCATCGAATTGGCCTATGGCTTCAATGTTGCCTTACCGAAAAGCAACCTCGAACCCTGGCAGCCCATCACTTGCCCAACCTGTGGTGGAACCCTCAGACTCCGCTCCTTACTGCTGCCATCGAGGGTCCTGGCGTGGCCAGGATAGGAAACCTCCGGTCAAAAACGAAACCGAAACTCCAACCGCTTCCCACCTGCGCTCTCCCGATCAGGTGGTCTTTGCTGAGCTCCGCCCACGTCCCCAAAAACTTCACCTGGCTCGCCCTCAGCTATAGCGCTTCTGGCCGGATAAACCGCTCAGCCTGAGCAAAAATCGGCCCCTCAAGGCCGCTACTTCATCATCCGAGTTCGGAATCCGATCTTTCAACCTCTTCCCCCTAATCAATACAAAAAACCATTACCCTTATTGATATGCGTAGCCGCTGCCGCTCCGGGCTTCTTGAACAACGGATTGAAACGACTTTTCAAGTCGTCTCAATCCTTATTGGTTAGCCAGGAGTTTTCTTGACAAATTTCCTTATGAACTCCATATCCTCAAATATTTC
>VGSD01000569.1 GCA_016875155.1 Deltaproteobacteria bacterium
AAAAATCCAAACCCTGAGTGGCACATAACAGTTCCATCGCCAGGATATGTTCCACATTCCTCACAATATCCCTTCCTTTTCTTGCGGCAATCGTTCCCATGGAGACATGGTCTTCCTTATCCGCAGAAGTCGGAATCGAATCGACGCTTGCAGGATGAGCGAGGACCTTGTTCTCGGAAGCCAGGGCCGCAGCTGTCACCTGGACCATCATCAGACCCGAATGGAGTCCTCCTTCGGTGGTCAGGAAAGCAGGAAGGCCGGACAAAGCTGGATTGATCAGCTTTTCAATTCTTCTCTCCGAGATTCCTCCTAATTCGGAGATGACAATCCCCAGAAAGTCCATGGCAAAAGCAACCGGCTCTCCATGGAAATTTCCGCAATTGAGGATCTTCCCCTTTTCGGCAAAAATGAGAGGATTATCTGTGGAAGAATTGACTTCAATCTCGAGGGTTTTACGGATGAAGCCAAGCGCATCCCTCACTGCCCCGTGGACCTGCGGAATGCATCTCAGGGAGTAAGCGTCCTGGATTTTAGGGCAGAACTTATGAGATTTGGCAATCTCATCCTTCCAACCCAGTTTCTTAAAATTTTTCGAAACGGCAAAAGATCCCGGGAAAGGCCTGACCTTATCGATGTCCAAATCAAAGGCCTTGAAACTTCCCTTCAGCGCATCTAACGTGCATGCCCCAACGATATCCGCCGCTTTGCAGAGCCGCTCCGCCCTGAGAAGAGCGAGAAGACCCACTGCCGTCATGACCTGCGTTCCATTGATCAACGCAAGTCCTTCTTTTGCCTTCAGCGTAAGGGGCGGAATACCCGCCTTCTCCATAGCCTTCTTCCCTGACATTCGTTTTCCATGATAGATGGCTTCTCCCTCTCCTATCAGAACCGATGCGAGATGGGCAAGGGGCGCCAGATCACCACTTGCTCCTACAGATCCCTGTTCTGGAAGAAGGGGATGGACTCCCTGATTGATCATTTTAACGAGAGTCTGCAGGACCTCCATCCGGGTTCCGGAATAGCCCATGGCAAGGACATTGGCCCTGAGGAGCATGATCGCCCGGGTGGCCACCTCATCAAAATAAGGGCCCACTCCAACCGAATGGCTACGGATGAGATTCTTCTGAAGGGCTTCAATCTGAGAGTGATCGATCACCTGATCAGAAAGCAAACCGAATCCAGTGGTCACCCCATAAATCTTCTCGCCCTGTGCAAGGGCCTTCTCAACAAATTCCCTCGATCTCTTGACCTTCTTTGAAACCGAAGGAGCAACCTTCACTCTGGCCCTCCTTTCTGCTACTTCCAATACTTCTTCCAGAGAAAGATATTCACCATCCAGGGTAACTGTTTTCATAATATCTCCCGAAAAATCCGAAATCCGAATATCGAAATCCGAAACAATTTCAAATTTCAAATGATTCAATTTTCAAAACAAATCTTATTTCTTCTTTCGTTTATAATTTAGGTCATTCGGATTTGTTTCGAATTGATCCCTTCGGGAAGCTTCGCCCGGATTTCGTGCTTCGAATTTATGAATTACTGTTGATAGATCGTTACCCCAGGGATTTTAATTCCCTTCCCTTTGGCTGTCTCAACGGCTTCCTCGTATCCTGCATCCGTATGGCGCATCACCCCTGTCCCTGGATCGGTCGTCAATACCCTCTCCAGCCTCTTCTCCGCTTCTTTCGTCCCATCGACAACAACCACCATGCCAGCATGAATTGAATAGCCAATTCCAACCCCACCTCCGTGGTGAACAGAAACCCAGGTAGCTCCAGCAGCCACATTGAGAAGTGCATTTAAGATAGGCCAGTCTGCTATCGCATCGCTTCCGTCCTTCATACCCTCTGTTTCGCGATAGGGGGAAGCCACCGAACCACTATCGAGATGATCCCTGCCAATCACAAGGGGCGCCTTCAATTCACCCCTCGCTACCATGTCATTAAACACTTTGCCAATGCGGGCCCTCTGACCATAGCCTAGCCAGCAGATCCTGGCCGGAAGCCCTTGGAATTTTACCTTCTCTCGAGCTAACCGCATCCAGCGGGCCAGGGGGAGATCGTCTGGAAACTCCTTTAGAATAGCTTCATCCGTTCTATAAATATCTTCAGGGTCGCCGGACAGGGCGGCCCACCGGAAAGGCCCCTTCCCTTCACAGAAAAGAGGCCGGATAAACGCAGGAACAAATCCAGGATAACTGAAGGCATCTTTAACCCCTGCCTCATATGCCTGCGCCCGGATGTTATTGCCGTAGTCGAAGACGATCGATCCCATCTTCTGAAATTCCAGCATCGCCCGGACATGAACAGCCATCGACTCCATTGCCCGGCGGATATATTCTTTCGAATCCTTCC
>VGSD01000570.1 GCA_016875155.1 Deltaproteobacteria bacterium
CCTTATAGCCCCATTTTCCCCAATGGAAATGGCCTGTTAAGGCCAAAAAACATGTACTTTTGGGACATATCTGATTAAACATCAACAACTTAGCTTGGTCCGACCCCAAGGACCCCCCAAGGACCAAGGATTCAAACAACCGAGGGGAACGGTGATGATATAGCCGAACGAAAGAATATGCCCAGTCAATTATGGATTCCTTTCTAAGTATCTCTTGAAGCTGCCAAGATTGGATATTGAAGAGATTGGAGAAATACCTTGAGCTTACCAAAAGAGAGAAAAAGAAGCCTCAATCTTGAGAAAGGTTTAGCGCTTACCAAAGAAGACTTCAGAGCTATGAGCAATCTAAAGTCTCATGACCCGAGCGATTTGGAAAGTTATCTTGATTTTCTCGATGAGCTTTGGAGCTCCGAAAGACTGAGAGTTGTCAATAAGAAGTTTTACTCCGAACCATTCCGACTGTAGAATTAAAGGAACTAAACATCCCCCGCCTTGAAGGCATAGGGTTTCGACCATCCTCAAGGGGGGCACTAAATATTTCCATCCCACCCAAAACAACTCTTGACAATGATACCATTAATGATACTATGATTAATATGGCTAAGATACATGACATGCTTGCACAAATGAAGGAAAATCCCAAAGATGTTCGTTTCAACGATTTGTGCAAGGTATGCGATCATTTTTTCGGTGAGCCTCGTCAAAGTGGGAGTAGTCATAGAATTTACAAAACCCCATGGCAGGGTGATCCCCGAATAAATATTCAAAATGATAAAGGAAAAGCCAAAGCATACCAGGTGAAACAAGTGCTATTGGCTATTGAAAGATTGGAGGTAGACCATGGCACTGAAAAATAATCGGTATACTTACCGGATAACTTGGTCTGAAGACGATAATGAGTATGTAGGTTTGTGTGCCGAATTCCCCAGCTTAAGTTGGCTGGCTAAAAAACCAGAGGCCGCTCTGAAAGGAATCCGGAAATTAGTAGAAGATGCCGTAAACGATATGCAAAAGGAGCGCGAATCCGTCCCCGAACCAATCGCCTGCAGGCATTATAGTGGTAAATTCATGGTACGTGTTCCTCCCCAAGTGCATCGAAAACTTGCTATCCAGGCAGCCGAGTCTGGAGTCAGCTTGAATCGTCTCGCTAGTTCAAAATTAAGTGGATAAAGTTTAGCACATAACAAATCACTCCAACGCCTGTCTATCGAGAGGTAATGCCGGGCACGGTCGGGCACGGTCGGCACGGTCGGGTCGGACCAAGGCAACTTATTGATTTAAGGAATCAATTTAAAAAAAAGAGACCGATTTGGGTCTTAGAGGGGCAATTTTTGGGGTGAAATTGCCCTGATAAGGAATTTTCGGCATGGCCAGGGCAAATAGGCATTACATTCCAGGTCAGGTGTGGCACATTACCCATCGATGTCATAAGAGGGAATTCCTGTTCAAATTTATTCGAGACCGGCGGCGGTGGCTGCAATGGCTCTTCGAGGGAAAGAAGCGTTTTGAGACTTGTATCCTGAACTATACAGTGACTTCAAACCATATTCATCTCCTTGTTAGGGATGGTCAGGAGCGCGAGGTCATCCCGCAGACCATTCAGCTATTAGCTGGAAGGGTGGGGCAGGAGTATAACCAGAGGAAGAAGCGAAACGGTGCTTTTTGGGAAGATCGTTACCATGCGACCGCGGTGGAGGCGGGGTCTCATTTAGTGCAGTGCATGGTATACATCGATTTAAACATGGTTCGTGCAGGGGTTGTGACGCACCCTTCCGAATGGCCATTTTGTGGATACAATGAGATAATCAATCCGAGGGAGAGATACGGATTAATCGATCATGAAAGCCTGATGGAGTTACTGGATCTCGGCACGATGAAGGGGTTGAAGGAGAGTTATAGCAGTTGGGTGGAGGAAACGTTGGGAGTGCGGCCCCGGGGACGGGAGCCGAGATGGACGGAGAGCATTGCAGTTGGGAGTGAAGGTTTCGTAGAAAAGACAAAGGCGGCTCTTGGGATAAAGGCAATTGGTCGGGAGGTGATTGGAGGAGATGGGACCTATGAGTTGAGAGAATCCGAAGTTCCTTATAGCCCCATTTTCCCCAATGGAAATGGCCTGTTAAGGCCAAAAAACATGTACTTTTGGGACATATCTGATTAAACATCAACAACTTAGCTTGGTCCGACCCCAAGGACCAAGGACACCAGACTGACAAAAGTAAGCTCAGTCTAGTGTAGTGTTACAGTAACGGCTTTACAACGAGCGACCTTGTCTAAGATGGCGTCGACCTTCTTCGTCCAAACGAATGGTTTTGGATTTGAGTTATTCACTCGGATATAGTCTTCAATGGCATGG
>VGSD01000571.1 GCA_016875155.1 Deltaproteobacteria bacterium
AAGGGTATCGCCTTCCACAGGTCTCCACTCATATTCGGTATCGATATCAATAAACTCAATTTCCGGTTTTGCCATAACGTCTCTCCTGTCATCCTCTCTCGTTCGCGAGGTTGTTCTTCATCATCTCCCCGAGGGCTTTGGAGCGCTCGGTCGCAACCTCAACCGCATTGATCAGCGTTGTCCGCACCCCGCCCTGCTCCAACGTATGAAGACCCGCAATGGCTGTCCCTCCTGGAGAGGTAACCATATCCTTCAGTTTTCCAGGATGCTCCCCGGTTTCAATCAACATCTTTGCCGCACCCAGAACAGTTTGAGAAGCCAGGATCAAGGCATCATCTCTGGAGAGACCCACTTTAACCCCGGCATCCGCCAGGGCATCAATGATGAGAAAGATGTAAGCAGGACCGCTTCCGCTCAAACCGGTCACAGCATCGAGAAGGTATTCTTCGATGATCACCGATTTTCCCACGGTATCGAAGATCGTCTTGGCCATCATCAGGTCCTCTTTTGAGGCATGTCTTCCTCCTGCAATCGCTGAGGCCCCCTCCCGCACAGAGGCACAGATGTTCGGCATGACCCGGATTAGCTTGAGCTCTTTTTTCGCACAGGATTCGATGGCATCAAGCGGCACCCCGGCGGCAATGGAAATAATCAGTTTCGATAAATCAAGATGCTTGGCCACCTCCTCCACCACCTGCTTCATGATCTGAGGTTTCACGGCAAGGACGATGATATCCGATTGTTTCACCACCTCCGGGTTATGGGATGTCCCTCTCACTCCGTATTGTTCCCGAACCGACTTCAGCCTTTCAGGTCTGACATCGGAGCACAGGATCTGCTCCGGACGGCAGAGATGGCCATGAAGAAGGCCGTGAATCAGCGCTTCTCCCATATTGCCCGACCCTAAAAAACCAACCTGTTTATTCCTAAGCATGATTTCTCCTCCTCAATGGGTTTACCCCGCTAAAAATGATTGAATCCAATCGGACCCCAATGATGAACATCGTAAAAATATTTGTGGCAAAGAACCTGAGAGTTATGGTAAATATGAAGAAACATAAAACTGAAATGGAAACCTGTCAAGAATTAAAAATTTCAAGGGGAAGGGGTTAGAACAATGTTCAAAAAAATTCTGTTCTGTACTGATTTCTCCGAGGATTCTCACCATGCCTTCACCTACGCCCTTCATCTGGCCAAAGCCCATCGCTCCAAATTATTAATCCTCCATGTTTTACATGAGCCGCTTCATTCTGAACGGCTCGCCGTGTACCTTTCCAAAGAAAAACTGGAGGAGTTAAGATCTTCACAGAAAGAGGACGCACATAAAGAAATCAAAATCAACTACCTTCAGAAAATGAAGGGGTTTGACAATTACCGGGTGCTCCTTGAAGAAGGGGAGCCTTTTCTGAAGATTCTTCAGATGGTGAAAAAAGAGTCAATTCATCTTATTGTCATGGGGACTCACGGAAGGACAGGATTGGATCATGTCCTCTTTGGCAGCACTACGGAGAGGGTGGTAAGAAAATCACCCTGTCCGGTGATGACGGTTCGACTCCCCGGTAAAAAATTTAAAATGCCGTGAAGCTCCTTCTCCCTCTTTTTACAAAACGAGGGTTGGGGTGATTCGGGTGGAATGACATGTTCCAGTATATCGTCATAGAAGGACCAATTGGTGTAGGTAAAACAAGCCTTACCAAACTTCTGGCCAAAGAGTTTAATGCCCGATTAATCCTTGAGAAGCCAGAGGAGAACCCTTTCCTCTCCCAGTTTTACCATGACAGGAAAAAGCATGCTTTCCAAGTTCAGATCTTCTTCCTTCTAAACCGTTTTCAACAGCAGAAAGAAATCGCTCAGTTTGACCTCTTTAATCAGATCACGTTGAGCGATTATCTCTTTGCCAAAGATCGAATTTTTGCCTCCCTCAATCTAGATGACCATGAGTTAGCCCTCTACGAACAGGTCTATGGCCTCCTCAACGTGCAAATCCCCACCCCGGATCTGGTCATCTTTCTCCAGGCGAAACCTGAGGTCCTGTATCACCGGATCAAATCAAGAAATGTTGATTACGAGAGGGATGTGGATCTGGAATACCTCAAGACATTAACCGAGGCCTATAACTACTACTTCTTCCATTATGACCAAGGTCCTCTGCTGGTGGTCGATACGAGTGAGATCGATTTTGTTAATCGAAAAGAGGATTTCGCTCAGCTGGTAAGAGAGATCAGGCAGATGAAGAAGGGGACCTGGTACTTCATCCCGATGAAATCCAAATAATTGATTATCAGGTTATCAGAATATCAGGGTATCAGGTTTTTAATTCTTTTCTTTCCTGATGTCCTGATGCCCTGGTTT
>VGSD01000572.1 GCA_016875155.1 Deltaproteobacteria bacterium
TTGGCCTGCTTGTTAATTTTGGCAATAAGAGCTGTCAGGTGAAAAGGTTTGTTTCCTAATCGGTGTAATCTTGTTTTAAATCTGTGTAATCAAAATAAGAGGAGGAACCCATGGCTCAAAAAATTATCTTATTAGTGGAAGACAATCCTGACGACGAGGCATTGACTCTGCGGGCACTCAAGAAAAACAACATTCTGAATGAGGTGATCGTGGCCCGTGACGGGGCTGAAGCACTGGATTATCTCTTTGGTACCGGAAAGTATGCTGGCCGGGATTTGAATAACATGCCGCAGGTGATCTTGCTCGATTTGAAATTGCCCAAGATAGATGGGATGGAGGTGTTGCGTCGTATCCGTGCTGATGAACGGACGAAACTTCTGCCTGTTGTTATTCTCACCTCCTCAAAAGAGGAACGGGATCTGATCAATGGTTACAAACTTGGAGCAAACAGCTATATTCGCAAGCCGGTGGACTTTGACCAGTTCAGGGAGGCCATTAAGCAACTGAAACTATATTGGTTGGTGTTAAACGAACCACCGCCAAACAACCAATAGTCAGTCATTAGAAAGGCGGTAGAACTTTGTACTGCTTTTTGCCTGCTGACTTTTTACGGAGAGGAAGAGATGGGTATCCCGCTGCGTGTATTGATAGTTGAGGATTCAGAGGACGATGCCTTATTGACAGAGCGAGAGCTGAAGCGCGGTGGCTATGATCCGATTTTCGAACGGGTTGAAACTCCTGAGACCATGAGGAAAGCGCTTTTAAACCAGATATGGGACATTGTCATTTCTGATCACTCCATGCCTCACTTTAGTTCACCCGCTGCTTTGGCAATACTGAAGGAAAGTGGGCTCGACCTGCCCTTCATGATCGTCTCAGGCACTATTGGCGAGGATGTGGCAGTAGCCGCCATGAAGGCTGGTGCTCACGATTACATCATGAAAGACAATCTGACGCGACTTGTTCCTGCCATTGAACGCGAGTTAAAGGAGGCGGCGTTGAGGCAAGAGCGCAAGCGGGCGGAGGGGGAAAAGGAAAAGTTGCAGGCTCAATTGACTCAGGCCCAGAAAATGGAATCTATAGGGACATTGGCTGGAGGGGTGGCACATGATTTTAACAACATATTAACGACCATCCAGGGATATGCCCAGTTGGGTATGATGTCACTGAAAGAAGATGATCCTCTTTATGAAAATTTAAAGGAAATTCAGCAAGCTTCCGGGCGAGCGGCTAACCTGACTCGCCAGTTGCTTCTTTTCAGCAGAAAACAACCTATGGAACTTTTTACCCTCAATCTCAGCGAGACAGTGGATAATCTCATGAAGATGCTCAATCGACTTATCGGTGAGGACATTGCCGTCGATACTCATCTCGAACCCAACCTATGGACAGTTAGAGTAGATCCGGGGAATATAGAGCAGGTAATCATGAACCTGGTGGTGAATGCCAAAGATGCCATGTCCAATGGAGGACGAATCACGATTAAAACCGAGAATGTAGAGATCGATAAAGATTATTGTAACATTTACCGTTATGCCTATCCTGGAAGATTTGTCTGCCTCTCGGTTGAGGACACAGGAATTGGTATGAGCAAGGAGATTCTCCAGAATATCTTTGAGCCCTTTTTTACTACCAAGGGATTAGGGAAAGGAACCGGACTGGGTCTCTCGGTAGTTTATGGTATTGTTAAGCAACATGAAGGCTGGATCAATGTTTATAGTGAGCCAGGGCAGGGCTCAATATTTAAGGTTTATCTGCCGGTTTCTTCCGAAGAGGCGAAGCATGAAACCAAAACCGAAATTATTTCAATAAAGGATATTCAAGGCAAGGGGGAGAGGATTCTTTTAGTGGAGGATGATCTTGGAATTCGTGAATTTGCCAATAAAGTGCTCACAAGTAACGGCTATGAAGTGCTGGAGACATCCAACACGCAGGAAGCGTTGGATATTTCCGAGAAAAAAAGCGGAGATTTGGCCCTTGTTTTTAGCGATGTGGTTTTGCCGGACAAAAGTGGTATTGATTTGGTTGAAGAACTTCTCTCCCGAAAACCCGGACTCAAAATCTTGCTCACTAGCGGCTATACGGATCAGAAATCGCAATGGTCCGTGATTAAAGAGAAGGGATACTGCTTCATTCAGAAACCTTACAATTTAAATGACCTGCTTCGGGTTGTCAGAGAAGTGCTGGATAAATGAAACGAAGGACGAGGAACGACAGGCGAAGTACAAAACCTCCTTCTCCGGGACTGACTTAACGGTTTGGGTGGGAAAGGGAGAAGAGAAAGGGGCTGATGATGTCAACAAAAAAATTCTTAATAGCGTTGCTGATTGTGATGGGGTTTTCT
>VGSD01000573.1 GCA_016875155.1 Deltaproteobacteria bacterium
ACCGAGAGCTTTTATCCGAACCATTAATGTCAATGCATCCAGCAAATACCTGAGGTTGATTGGCAACCACTCCAACCACCTTTCCTCCCATGCGAGCCAATCCAATGATGATATTCTTGGCATAATCTGGAAAGAGTTCAAAAAAGTCTCCTCTGTCCACAATCGCTTTGATCACTCTCTTCATGTCATAAGACTTTTTCATATCCGTTGGAACTATCTCCAGCAGTTCTGGGGTTTCCCGATCGATCGGATCAGTAGGGGGCTCTGCAGGTGGATTCTCCTGATTGTTCTGGGGAAGAAAGCCGAGCAGTTTCTTGATGAGATCGAGGCAGACCTGGTCATTCTTCGCAGTCAAATGGACTACTCCGGATCGGGTACTATGAACCTTGGCTCCGCCTAAGTCCTCAAAAGAGACCTCTTCTCCGGTCACCTCTTTGATCACGGCAGGGCCGGTGATGAAGACATGAGCTGTTTTCTCAACCTGGAGCATGAAGTCGCAAAGTGCTGCCGAATAGGCGGACCCTCCTGTACAGTCTCCCATGATCGCTGCAATCTGAGGGATCACTCCCGAATTCATCACATTCTGATAGAAGATCTGGGTGATCCCATAGACGTTATCCATCCCTTCTTGTATTCTCGCACCACCCGAATCATTGAGGCAGACCACGGGAACCATCGTTTCTCTCGCGAGTCTTAAGATATAATGAATCTTCGCCCCATGGACCTTTCCAGTCGAACCGCCCAGCACCGTGGCGTCCTCAGAGTAGATGAAAACCTTCCTGCCATGAACAGTTCCATAGCCTGTCACGACTCCATCCCCGAGAAACCGTTTCTTCTCCATACCGAAATCGGAGCATTGATGCTCGGCAAGCATGTTCAACTCGACGAAGCTTCCCGGATCGAGGAAATATTCGATTCTCTCGCGGGCAGTCATCTTTCCCATCTTTCGCTGCTGCTCCAACTTGTCCGCGCCTCCTCCAAGCCGGGCTTTATCTTCCATTTTAGCGAGCTTGCGTATCTCCTCATCCATTGATTTGCGAGACATTTTTTCTCACTCCTTTTTCTTGTCCATATATTGTATGAGTTCCACTAAAACCCCCCGAGTGCTTTTTGGATTGACAAAGGCCACCAGATTCTTATGGGCGTTCAAATAGGGCTTTTCATTAATGAGTTGGACACCCCTGGCTTTCAGGTCTGCCAATTCTGCTACAATGTCATCCACTTCAAAGGAGATGTGATGGACTCCTTCCCCTTTCTTCTCGATGAACTTTCGCATCACCCCCTCAGGGGTCGTCGACTCTAACAATTCAATGTGCGTATTTCCGAAGGGAACGAAAGAGAAATGGATTTCTCCAAACCATTCTGGTTCTGAACTCTCTTTTGAAAAAATTTTGCCGTACAACTCTCTCGCATTCTCAAGATTTTCTACTGCAATACCAATATGAGAAATACCTTTGATCATCTTCTTGTCCTTTCTGATTTACCCCGTTAGAAAGTTCCCCCGTGCGAAGCTCTTCTAACCGGGTTTACATCGGGGCAGGGGTTGTGACTTTCTGGCATCGGAACGAACATCCCTCTCCCTCAGGGGAACTGTGTCGTAATTAGCCATTCGCCCTTCGACACGCTCAGGTCGCTTCGACTCGCAACCGAGACGAACGGCTAACCGATTGATTTTAAAGATTTCTTAATCCGTTCGTGGTGAGCCCTTCCTTCGACTTCGCTCAGGACGTTCGGGAAAAAACCGTTCATCCTGAGGCTCTCGAAGGATGAACGGTTCACTCAGGACAGGGCTCTCGAACCATAAACGGAATTACGACACAACCTCCTGGGGGAGAGGGATGTTACGAAAATGACAACGGCTACTTCACCCGGACCTCAGCGGGTCCCGTGGACGATTTAATCCCTAATTCCTTCTGCTTCTTCGTCCAGTACTCAATTCGCATTTTTGCAAAGTTGATCAATTCCCTGGTCTCCTTTTCATTATATCCTGAGGCGACCATCTTTTTTACATAGGTATCTAACACGGGCTCAACCGCCTTCTTCCATCGGGCGATTTCCGCACTGGGCAGTTCAATAAATTGTAGCCCTTTCTCCTTGCCGTAATTTTTCCCGTCAATATCTATTTCGTTCCACATGGCTGCAAATTTTTCTTCAAAGGGATATTCATTAAAGACCTTCTGAATGTCTGGTGAAAGCTTATTCCAGGAGTCTTTGTTCATCACCAGATAAAAAACATCAACCTGGCCGGTGGCCCAGGATTCGGTCACATATTTTGTGACCTCCGCTAATCTAAAAGCCCTCAATGTTTCCATGGGAATCATCAGTCCGTCAATCACCTTCT
>VGSD01000574.1 GCA_016875155.1 Deltaproteobacteria bacterium
ACAATGCCGATGATGCCGGGATGCAAATGGCGAATGGAATCGAGGAATATGCCATTGAGGACTCCATCAACAAGGTCTTTTCTTCGGAGGTCCTGGACTACATCGTGGATGAGGGGGTCCAAATCCACGGGGGGTATGGATATATTCATGATTATCCGATCGAGCGGGGCTACCGGGATTCCCGGATCAATCGAATCTGGGAGGGGACGAATGAGATCAACCGCCTTCTCATCGTAGATATGCTGACGAAACGTGCGATGAAGAACAGGTTACCTGTGCTGGTAGCAGCCCAGAAGGTGGCTGGCGAACTTCTCACCCTGAGGCCGAAAGTGGAATCAGATGACGGAATGCTCACACTGCAGAAGGAGATGGTGGAGATGTCCAAAAAGATCGCCCTTCTGGTGGCAGGAGCAGCTGTTCAGAAGTATATGGTCAAATTAGCGGATGAGCAGGAGATCCTCGCGCTGATCAGCGATATCATCATCGAAGTTTTTGCCATGGAGAGCGCCTTGCTCAGGGCGCTCAAGTCGATGGAGAAAGCCGGAGATGACAAGGCCCAGCTTCAGAAGGCAATGGTGAAGGTCTATGTCAATGACGGTTTTAACAGGGTCGAGGGATATGCCAAACAGGCCCTTTCAGCCATTGCAGAAGGAGATACGCTCAGAACACTGCTGTCCGGCCTCAAGAAACTGACTAAGTTTACGCCTGTCAATACGGTAGCGTTGAGACGAGAAGTGGCAGATTATACAATAAAGATGGGAAAGTATCCGTTTTAAAAAATCAATGCAAAATGAAAAATTAGCAATTATCAGTTAGCAGTTTTTTGATAGAGATTCTCCTCATTTTGCATTGAGTATTTTGGAATGTTAATTTTGCAATGGTCATTTCAAAGTCCCAGGTAGGTTTTACGGAGGACTTCGTCTTGAAGGAGCTGTTCGCCGGGACCTTCGGCGATGATTTTTCCGGAGGAGAGGACGTAGTTGCGGGAGGACAATTTAAAGACTGTGCTCACCTCCTGCTCAATGAGCAGGACGGTAATCCCTAATTGACTGATCTCTCCAATCTTCTGAAAAACTTCTGCCCTCAAAAGAGGGGCGAGCCCAGTGGAAGGCTCATCAATGCAGAGCAATTTGGGTTTGGACATCAAAGCCCTTCCAATGGCAAGCATCTGCTGTTCCCCGCCGGAGAGAGTTCCGGAGATCTGGTATGATCGATCCTTAAGCACTGGAAAGAGTTGATAAACCTTACTTAGGTTCATCCGGATTTCGTCCTTCTCTTTTAATAAATAAGAACCGGCCATGAGATTATCGAGCACGGTCATCTCTCGGAACGGCCTTCGCCTCTCCGGGCAGAGGATCAGTCCCCGTTTCACAATTTCATGAGCAGGAACTTTGTCAATTCGTTCTCCATCAAATGTAACTGAGCCCTCAAGGATGATATCCCCATGGGTTGATCTCCGTGTGATCTCTCTTTCCCAGGCCACCAGTCCAGTAATGGCTCTCAGCAGGGTTGATTTACCGGCTCCATTGGGACCCACCAGGCAGACCAGTTCACCCGTATCCACTCCCATGCTCAAATGATTAATGAGCATGGCTTTGTCATACCAGACCGATAAGTTGGCAACTTCGAGCAGCAACCCTACGTCTCTCCTTTTCCAAGGTAGGCTTCAATCACAAAAGGGTTTTTGACAATTTCATCGGGTGTTCCATCTGCGATGATGTTCCCGAAATTAAGGACAATGATCCGATCCACAATCTTCATCAACCATTGAAGCTTATGTTCGACGATGATCATGGCCGGTCCTTCGCTATGCAATCTGCCGAAACGGCCGCCTTTGTGCAGACGCCTGATCGATTTGGCCATGAGATCGGTCTCTGCAGGACTCAACCCGCCGAAAGGCTCGTCAAGCAGGAGTAAATCCGGCTCCGTAGCTACGGCCCGAGCCACTTCCAGCCTTTTCAGATCGCCCTGTGAAAGCGTGGATGCCTTTTCCAGCGCCATATCTGAAATGCCGGCGAATTCGAGGGCGTCCATAGCCTTCGCCTCCATACGCTTCACCCATTCTCCCCTCTTCATGGCGCGAGCGGATATGCAGGAGACCATCACATTGGCAATGATCGGAAGGCGGCGGAAAGGTCTCATGTTCTGGAAGGTGCAGGCAATCCCCATATTGACGATGTCCCAGGTCTTGCGGCCCACGATCTCTTTTTCCCTGAAACGGACACTTCCATCATCGGGCTTGAGAATGCCTGTTATCAGCCTCAGCAGTGTGGTCTTGCCCGCGCCGTTTGGCCCGATGAGACCTAGGACCTGGTCCCTATCCATGGAAAAAGTAACGTC
>VGSD01000575.1 GCA_016875155.1 Deltaproteobacteria bacterium
CAAGCCTCTTTACAGAGAAAGCAACCCGTGCATTTCGCCTCGTCGATCCGAAGGTAGTCCTTCCAGGAAAGTGCCCCTTCCGGGCAGGCATCGATGCAAGGTTTGGATTCGCATGCAATGCAGAGAAAAATCTTTTCCTCTTCTGGCCAATTGGATGAAATGCGAACCCTCGACTGTTTGGGTGCGATGGAGCCTTCGTGGATGAGGGAACAGATGATCTCACAGATGCGACAACCAGTACATAAGTTAGGTATGGTTTTGATCATAGCAGTTTTCGTCGAAAAGGAACCTCAGCAAAATTTTGGTCGTCAGTTCATTAAATTCCAAATTCGAATATCGAATCTCGAAACAAATCCAAAATTCGAATTTTCAAAAAAATTATATTCCCCTCTCCCTTGATGGGAGAGGGTAGGGGGGAGGGTGAGTTTTTCTGTTTCGGTCATTTGAATTTGTTTCGAAATTCGAATTTCGTGCTTCGTATTTTTACCTTTAAAATGATGGACCAATACGATTGATGGCGAATTCCCTGTGTCCACAGATTTCGCTCTTGGTCAATTTCCCATTGGCGACCCTGAAAACTTCGCGATAGATAGACTCACCAACTTCCTGAATCGTTTTTTTGCCAGTGACGATCTCACCTGCATTGATGTCCATGTTATCTTTCATCTTCGAATAAAGATAAGAGTTGCTGGCGATTTTAATCACTGGAGCAATCGGTGAGCCCAGAGGATTGCCCCGCCCTGTGGTGAAGGCAATGATCTGGGTGCCTCCGGCGATCAAGCCAGTCATCGATTCAGCATCATGACCGGGTGTGTCCATGAGGACAAGCCCCTTTTTCGTGGGTATTTCAGAATATTCGACAACTCCCATCACTTTGGTCGATCCACCTTTCATCACACATCCTAGGGATTTCTCTTCAAGGGTGGTAATGCCGCCTTCATAGTTTCCCGGAGCCGGATTTGCCTTCCCAATATCGAGACCGAGATTGAGCGCCCGCATCTCCGTACGTTTTATAATTTCGAAAATTTTCTCCCGCACTTTTTTGTTGATAGCTCTCCTCGCCAGGATATGTTCAGCTCCAATGCTCTCAGTGGTCTCCGAAAGAATGATCGTTCCACCTTCCTTGATGAGAAGGTCACTGGTGACACCGAGGGCAGGGTTGGCGGCAAGTCCGGAACAGGCATCTGAACCCCCACACTCCACACCGAGAATCAAAGAATCAGGTTTTGCCTTTTCTCTCTTGAGTTTAGAAGCATAGGAAACCAATGCCTTGGCAATTTTGATCCCTTCTTTTATTGTTTTTGGGCTTCCTCCGGCTTCCTGGATGACAAGGTTTTTGACCGGCTTTCCAGATTCTGCGATCTTCGATGCGACCATCGAAGAATTGACGACTTCGCATCCCAGACCAATGACCAGAACGGCTGCTACATTTGGGTTTTTACCGACGCCAATCAACGTCCTTGCGGTCTGTTCTGCATCAAAAGCGAGCTGGGCGCAACCATGTTGATGGGGGATGGAAACAGTGCCCTTCATTTTAAGGGCGATGGCATTACAGATTTCGTTAGCACAGGCGACAGAAGGAATGATGAGGACGTGATTTCTCACTCCCACCTTTCCATCCAGCCTCTTATAACCGAGAAAATTCATTTTCTCTATTCTCAACCTCAACCTTAACCTTAACCTTTTTTTCTACCCTTGCCTCTCCCCCGTTCGCCTACGACATTATGGATGTGGACCCATTCCCCGGGTTTGATCTCACGGATCGTCCTCCCGATCCGCTCTCCGTATTTGATTACGGGGCCACCCTTGCGAATTTTCTGGAGAGCGATCTTATGACCAAAAGGTATCTGTTCTTTGGCTACGATCGTCTTTTGTTCTGTAAGACTGAGAAGAGTCCCCGTATTTAGAGGAGAGCTTGCGGTGGCCACATTATCCTTAGGGTGACAGAGAATAAGATTTTTTATGGCTTTTGACATCCCGCTCAACTATACAAGAATTTTTTTTGAAATTCCACCCATTTTTTGGATAGAGGTATCCCCTCGGTTATGGTTTGCTTAAATTTACCATAACCCGTAACTCAGCCCTTTAGGGCTGAGTTTTCAGGGCTCCTGCGGCAGGGCCCTGAGTTACATATTCGACAAAGCATTTATCTTTCATCACTGCGGGGTTACAGATAAAGATTGATTCAGCAAAGGATATTTGATAGCATTTTTATAAAATTCTTAAAGAAGAGGTGAGGAGTGTTATGGCGATTCAGCAAAAGGCAAAATCTTTTCGAGAAAATTGGCTGCAGATTGACACCCTGCGATGCGGGATGGATTGGACTGAAGAGGA
>VGSD01000576.1 GCA_016875155.1 Deltaproteobacteria bacterium
GAATTGTGCCAGAGGTCAATCCGGGGAACCCAGGGGAGTTGGTCCGCCCATTCTCCTCGAGCCGCCTTCAGCATACGTTCTTTATGGGTCGCCATCAGTGAGACCTCCTTATAATTTTTTTTACCATCCAATCAATTTTGAGGGCAGCCACAGGACAATCGGGGGGAATATGGCTGTTATTAGAATCCCGATAACCTGAATGATCAGGAAAGGAACAACACCCTGGAACATTTCCTTCATAGTGACCTCAGGGGGGACGATCGATTTCAGATAAAATATGGCCGGCGCCATGGGAGGAGACAAATAAGAGGTCTGGATCATCATGATGAAAAGGATTCCAAACCATATCGGGTCAAAACCCAATTTATCAATGATAGGGGAAAAAATTGGGATAAAAATGAGCAGGATGCTTGCCCAGTCGAGAACAAAGCCGGCGGCAAAAGCGATCAGGAGAAATAGAATTAAAATACCTATGCGACCGAATGGCAAACCCATCAAGATTTTTTCTGTGATCGCTCCTCCGCCCATGCCTAAAAATACCCCGCTGAACATAAATCCACCCGCGAGAATCATCATCATCATACTTGAAATTCTGAGAGTTTGAAGGACCGTTTCTTTAAGGGCTTTGAGGGTAAGCTTTCCGTAAGCGGCCGTTAAGATCAAGGCCCCAAAGGCCCCGAGGGCGGCAGCTTCCGTAGGGGCTGCGAATCCGAGAACGATGCTTCCCATCACCGCAAAGATGAGCAACAGAGGGGGAACTAAAGCCGTTGCGGTGATGAAGAGCTTTTCCTTCATGGGTTTTTGAAGTTCTCTGGGGGGTATCGCCGGAGCCAATAAAGGATTGATGTAAGATCTTAGGGCAATATAGATGATGTACAAGGAGGACAGGAGCAGGCCCGGGAAAATGCTGGCTATTAAAAGCCGACCTACGGAAATGCCAGCAGCAGGCCCGTAGACCACTGTGACAACGCTTGGAGGGATGAGGGTGCCTAGGGAGCCCCCGGCGCAGATGGTGCCACAGATGAGGGCATGTTGATAGTTCCTTTTGAGCATCACCGGGATCACCATCACTCCTACCATGACTTCCGAGGCTCCGATGATGCCCGTGCATGCGGCGATAATGGTGCACATGAGCACGGTTGCGATTGCCAGGCCTCCTTTCAGACGGCCCGTCCAGAGACTAATTGCATCAAATAGTTTTCCAGCTATCCCTGACCGTTCGAGGACGGTTCCCATAAAGATGAACAGGGGAACCGCAGCGAGGACATAGTTGTCAGCCACCCCATAGATACGGCGGATCAGCATTGGAAAGATACTCCACTCAAAGCCGATCATTCCAAATAGAAAAGCAATCCCCATCAAAGAAAATGCGACAGGAAACCCAGCGAAAAGACTGAGAAGCATCGCAGGGAACATCAGGAGAGGTAAATATTCTGAAATCATCCCTTCTCACCCTTGAAAACTATGATTAAATTTTGGATGAACTCCGCTAATCCCTGAAGAAAGAGCAAAAAGAAACTGATTACCAATATCCCTTTATAGGGATAGAGATGGGGCCTCCAGGGGCTCAATCCCGATTTTTCCCCCATTTCCCAAGACTGAAATGTAAATTGGGCACCAGCATAGATGAGTACAATCATGACGGGAAAGAAAAGGATCAAATAGCCTATAACATCTACGATCGCTTTTCTCCGCGGAGACAGATGTGCATGCAGCACTTCGATTCTGATATGACCTTTAATCGACAAGGTGTAAGCCGCGCCAATTAAAAAATGGGTTCCGTATAGAAAATAGGTGACCTCATAGGACCAGATCGTCGGACTTTTGAATATATATCTTGCGATGACTTCGTAAACCAAAGCGAGAACATTGGGTATTACCAGCCAGGCAACCATTTTACCGGACCAGGTGCTAATCGATTCGATCGTTTTAGTCATGTACATGGCCAATAGGAGTCCCCTGGTATTTTGGTCTTTTCAGGTAGCCCCTCATGGAAGGGTTCGCCAACTGCGAAGGATGAACATGTTTCAGGTTTACGCCTGTTTTCCAAGCAAAAAGGTGAGGGAATGCCTCTGCTTCCCCTCACCTTTTTAATTGCTAAGTATATGTAATTATCCTGTTTCTCTCAACGGTCCTCCAGCCTTCTTCAAATTTCCTCTGGGAGTCAAGGATCCTTTTAAACCAGGGGTCTTTGGCTGCAGCCACCTTTTGGTCCGCCCACTCGCGTCCCAGCTTATAGGCCGCTGCCTGAACTTCGGGAGCAAGTTCAATGATAACGTTGCCACGTTTCTTAAAGACCTCCATGGCTCCCATATCGAGCGCC
>VGSD01000577.1 GCA_016875155.1 Deltaproteobacteria bacterium
AGCGGCCAAAATCGGTCCGGAGGATCTGGACCAGATTGTAAAAGGGTTGCCCATTCCAAAAGATCCGAAGGTATTAGTAGGACTGGATACATCGGATGATGCCGGGGTCTATCAACTCAATGATGAGATGGCTCTGGTTCAAACCGTGGACTTCTTTACTCCCATCGTGGACGATCCATTCACGTTTGGCCAGATTGCTGTGGTTAATGCTCTGAGTGATGTCTATGCCATGGGAGGGACGCCTCTGACAGGGATGAATTTAGTCGCCTTTCCCATCAAGACCCTTCCTCATTCCATTCTGAAAGAGATCCTTCTCGGAGGCCTCTCAAAGATGAAGGAGGCGGGTGTGGCCCTGGTGGGTGGTCATTCGATCGAGGACCCGGAGATTAAATACGGTCTGGCGGTAACAGGACTGATTCATCCGAAAAAGATTCTGAGCAATGCCAATGCAAAGGTGGGGGATAAACTGGTTTTGACCAAAGCTCTCGGCACCGGGATCATCGCCACAGCTCTCAAGGGCCAGATGGCCTCCGAAGAGGCTGTCCGGAAGATCACCGAAAGCATGGTGACCCTGAATCGGACGGCATCGGAATGGATGGTCAAATTGGGAGCCCATGCCTGCACGGACATCACCGGGTTCAGTTTTATCGGGCATGCGCTCGAGATGGCAACGGCAAGTCAGGTGGGGATGGTGATTCAATCGAAGGCTATTCCCGCTTTTCCTGAGGCAATGGAATATGCAAAGATGGGATTGGTTCCAGGAGGGGCGCACTCCAATCGCCAATTCTTCTCTTGCAGGGTGGAGGTAGCTGCTGATGTGTCTCCCATGCTTTTAGATATTCTTTACGATCCCCAAACTTCCGGGGGTTTGTTGATTTCAATCCCTTCCGCCAAAGCGGAAGATCTGGTGGCGGCTTTGAAAAAAGAGGGACAGATTCATTCCTGCATTGTAGGAGAAGTGGTAAAAGGACTTCCTGGAAAGATTCAACTCCTCTAATTTATTTTGTTTTTTCCTGAAACGCGAGTTGCTTTTATCGGCTCTGCCCAGTCCTGAGAACACCAAAACCGAGCAGAAAAAGCCCTGCAAAATAAACTGGAATAGTAACCTCCGGAGAGGGATGACCATCCCAAACAAATTTGGCCAGTGCCAACAGGGCATCCGAGATCATAAAAACAAAAGCTCCTACAGCGGCTATAGGGTGGACATCTGATATGATGGCGAGCACGGTCATCAGGGTAATCACCACAAGATAAACAAGAACAGGTATGAGGAGTGAACCCAATCTTGGAATAAGTATAAAGGCCATCGCCAGAGCAAAGATCAATACGGGAATCATCCAAATGCGGCGGGGATTTTTAGGGATACGCCTCATCCAGAACAGAGCAAGAAAACCCGCATGCCCCAACAGGAATGCGGCAAGCCCCGGGACAAAGAGCCGTACCCGATCGATATCGAGAATGACATCGCCAGCCCCGCAAAAGAGCGCCCCAGCCAGCATCATCATTCGCTGAGATGTTTTCATTGGACTGACCAAGAGTGTCGCCAAGGCAAGACTCAGTGCCGGAATGACCTTGATGGCGAAACTAAGAGTAAACCCCGGCGAAACTATTTTGACCAGCATAAAAACAACAGCCGCCGCCAGATAAGCCACCATAAAGGGAAGATAGGTCAACATATCGCTCCTTTATCCATTTATGTTCATGACGACTAATATCAATTTAAGCGCCTTACCGAGTTTCCCCTTGATCATTATTGGTCAACCTCCCTTCAGCATCCAAATGAGAGCAGGGTTTAAACGGCATTATTGTCCTTAATACGCAGATAGTCAATAAGAAGATTTTTTAATCGTTGCCTTGATGCAACAAGGCAGGGGAATATATTGAGAAAAAGGATAGATAAAGGGGGAGGGAAAGGATTTTGAGGGTGATATTGGGAATCAATAGAGTCATCCTTCACTTTTTCCCCTTGCGAGGAAGGCAGATTTTGAATATAATTAAAAAAGTTAAGGGAGAAATTAAATCAATGGAGATTGAAGTAAAGTTATTTGCGACACTTCGAGATTATCTTCCAAAGGGAAGCGGAAAATTTTCCTGCAAGTTGGAGATCGATGGCTCGACACGGGTTCAAGATATTTTGGACCGGTTGAACATTCCTGGAGAGATGCCCAAGATCATTCTCATCAATGGCATCCATGGGAAAAAAGAGCAAATTTTAAAGGAAGGGGATGTCCTTTCGATCTTTCCTCCTGTGGCAGGAGGCTAATAAAAAATCAATGGTCAATATTAAATGGGCAATTATCAATGATCAGTTTCTACTCAT
>VGSD01000578.1 GCA_016875155.1 Deltaproteobacteria bacterium
AAGGGGCGCAGCATAAATGATATTTCATTTCCGGTAAGCCCCGTCCTGTGGACGGGGAGCTTCACTGTCTGAAAGGCGACGAATAGTAATGTATATGATTTCTCAGGCCAAATCAATCCTAATGGAAGAATTTCCTCATGGAAGAATTTTGGAGCGAAGAGTTTAAAGATCTCGATGCTGAGTTTTTTATTTGACTGACTTGATGATTTTTAAAAAGTCTTCTTCTAATTGAGGACCGGAGGTGGCCGGTGAATACCCAATCATAAGGACCCAGCCATTTTTAGTTTCAAGGATTCCCATTGGCGATTCGAGAAACACGGTTTGACCACCGCTTTCAACAGCACCACGCCAATATTCCCAGGCTGCTGTCAAACCCGTGTCTGTTTTTATTTTTGTAGGCTTCTTAAGCATCTCCTGGCCCTTTGGGTAAGATGAACCAATGGTTTTTAGACCCGCCACTCGTACACTGTTATAATTTTGTCTCCAACCTGTATAGCACATAACCAAAATGGTCACCCCTTCCATATTCTCAGATTTAAGCCAGGCAATAACCTCTTTTTCGAAATTGCTTGGCAGATCCTTTGTCGTCCAACCCTCAGGCAAATGAAAAGAGATGCCTCTATTTGTAAACGGCATCCCCTGGGAAAAGGCTATGGCTATAGGAAAGAGTAATACAACGAGGAAAATAGTAAATGATGCGAAGTTAAATAGAATGGGTCGTTTTGCCATATCTTCCTCCTCTGGTCGTGAGATTAACTGCCTTAGGGCAGTGCAATGCTTGCTCAAGAGGCAAAACAAGATATGAGGAAAGTGGCATTGAGGGTAGATTACTTTTCAATGACTTTAACTTTCATCTCAATTCTATCTTTGGGATTGTCGGCTTTGTCTCTCGGTTGGCTGACGATCTTGTCTGCGATTTCCATCCCCGAGATGACCTCACCGAAAGCAGTATATTTTCTGTCAAGGAAGAGGGCATCGGCCACACAGATAAAAAATTGAGACCCCGCGCTATCCGGATGTTGAGATCTGGCCATAGAGAGAATCCCCCTCTTGTGCTGTTTCTCATTAAATTCGGCCTTGAGGGTAAATCCTGGTCCGCCCATTCCATGCTTTGACCTGTCCGGACTCTTGGAGTTAGGGTCCCCACCCTGAATCATGAATCCCGGGATGACGCGATGGAAGGTCGTTCCGTCATAAAATCCTTTTTTTGCTAGTTCGACAAAGCTCGAAACATGATTGGGGGCAACCTCAGGAAAAAATTTTATTTCCATATTTCCAAGATTCGTTTCGATGACTGCTTTGATTTCGGTCATTTTCTTTTTCTCCTCCGGAGTGAAGTCTTTATATTTTACCTGGGCATGGACCAGATGAGCCATGAGTAAAAGGATGATCCCGATTACACCGAATCCGATTCGTTTCATAAACACCTTTCTCCTAATAAAAGCAAGTCCCGCTAACTGAGCGGGACTTGCTTTTATCTGGCGGGAGCGACGGGGCTTGAACCCGCAACCTCCGACGTGACAGGCCGGCGCTCTAACCAATTGAACTACGCCCCCAATATCTTCACTCAAAATCTATTAAAGATTTAACTCCGAACTACGAACTCAAAACTCATTACTCGTTTTGCCTTCGGCAAAACGAATGGTAGGCGGAACAGGGATTGAACCTGCGACCCCCGGCTTGTAAGGCCGGTGCTCTCCCAACTGAGCTATCCGCCCCTGATTTCGCCTTCGTCCTTCGTACTCACTGCGACCCTCCCGACCTGTAGTCGGGACGCTCTCCCAGCTAAGCTATCTGCCCCAAAAAGAATTTTATGCAATCAACTTATTAATGTCAACCCTTCGTCAAAAACTCAGGGTTGACCCCGAGCACAGTCGAGAGGTCAAGCTCAGGCCGCTCCGGCCTCCTTCTCGTAGAGGAGGATCGGACTTTCGTGATTGAGAACGACCTCTTCGCTGATGATGCACTCACGGATGTTTGGCTGAGAGGGGAGTTCATACATCACATCCAGCATCGTGTTCTCCATGATCGCCCGCAACCCCCGTGCGCCGGACTGCCTCTTGATGGCCTCCTTCGCAATCGAGGTCAGGGCTCCCTCGGTAAACCGGAGTTTTACATTTTCAAAATCAAAAAGTTTCTGATACTGCTTGACCAGCGCATTCTTCGGCTTCTTCAGAATATCGACGAGGGCTTCCAGGCTGAGATTCGAAAGGGTGGCGATGACCGGGAGCCTTCCGATAAATTCGGGAATCAAACCAAACTTAAGCAGATCCTCGGGCTGAACCTCTT
>VGSD01000579.1 GCA_016875155.1 Deltaproteobacteria bacterium
CAATAAATATTCGAGCCTCTGATATACGGTCATCTCTCCTCTCTTGTTAATCTCTTCAGTGGAGAGACCTGCTTTTCTCACTTTTTCCACGGCTTCGGCAACCGTTTTTTCCACCTCTTTAATTTGTTTAACATTTTCCTCCGCCCTTTTAATCTGTTGTTCTGTTAGGGGTTTACCAAAACCATTCATCTTTTCAAAATACGGTTTCATGAAACGTCCTCCTGTCCGTTTATTTAATGAAATATTTCACAATATATTTAGCAGAAAAAATTTTTAATAGCAAGGGAATTTTTTTTATTTACTTTTCCCTTTATTTATGATAAGTTATGTATCATGAAAATTTCGATTAAAACCAAATTGGCTTTAATCTTTCTTGCTCTTGCCTGTTTCATGGGTGTGATGACCAGTTTGATTGTCAATTCCCTGATTACAAACCAGATCATCAATGAAGCCCAGGAGAGGGTCAAAGAAGACCTCAATGCTGCCAGATATGTTTATGTTTCAAAGATAAGGGAAATTGACCGGACAGTTCGCTGGACCTCCATCAGACATGTCCTGAAAAGGGGTTTGAAGGAGAAGAATATTACGCCTATTCAGGCAGAGCTCTCTGCATTGATGGCTGAAGAAGGTCTCGATTTTTTGACACTGGTAGATCGGAAGGGAATGGTTGTCTATCGATTTCATAATCCCAAGTCGTCTGGAGACAGTCTGATTGACGATCCTTTTGTTAAGGGGGCACTTGGGAAAAAAGGGATTTCAGGGACCCAAATCCTTTCTCGCGAGCAACTGTTAAAAGAAGGAGAGGCTTTGGCAAAGAAGGCTGCAATTCTTTCCGTTCCGACTCCAAAAGAGAAGGAGAGAAAAATAGCAGAAGAGACGTCAGGGATGATTTTAAAATCGGCTTATCCCATTCTTGACTTTAATGGGGAGGTATTGGGCGTATTATCTGGAGGGGTACTTCTCAACCGAAATTATGAGATTGTCGATCGCATTAAAAGTATTGTTTTCCAGGATGCCAAATACAGAGGAAAAGAAATCGGTACAGCCACTATCTTTTTGGGTGACCTGAGGATATCAACCAATGTGAAGGATAAGGAAGGGAACAGGGCCATTGGAACACGGGCGATGAAGGAGGTGCAGGAACAGGTTCTCGGTAAGGGAAAACCATGGATCCATAGGGCCTTTGTTGTGGATGATTGGTATATCACTGCTTATGAGCCCATCGTGGATATACAAAATAAAATTGTGGGAATGCTTTACGTGGGAATGATGGAGAGCAAATATGCGATCATGAAGGAGCGGCTCATCCTGCTCTTTTTCTTATTCTCCATGTCTGCTATGCTCGTGGCCTTAATGATTTCCTTCCTCCTCTCATGGAAGATGCAGAAGAAATCACCTTAAATAGGAAACCCAATTAATCTTCGTCCTCTTGATCCGGACCATCGTCTCTTCGTCCCCCTTTTAATCCCTTGCAAATGCCGGAGATCAGAAGCCAGAGGACGACGATAACAATACCCATCGCCAAAATATTTGGCGCTCCAATCTTTCTGAGGAAGTCGGAGAAGTACTCAATGGTGTCCATTTAACGACTCAATTCACAAAATCAGATTTCGATCCAGGGTGCGGTACTGGATGGCTTCGGAGAGGTGAGCAGGCTGGATGTTCTCCTGACCTTCAAGGTCGGCGATCGTACGAGCGACCTTTAATATACGCGTGTAAGCCCGGGCGCTTAATCCGAATTTGTCTATTGCCACTTCCAATAACTTCTGGCTTGCTTCATCAATCTGGCAGTATTTTTTGATATGCCGGTTCGTCATCTGGGCATTACAGTAAATCTTCATCCCTTTAAATCGTTCGAGTTGAACCCTTCGGGCCTGGTCAACCCTTCCCTTGATCTCGCGGGACGATTCTCCAGGGTCACGACTTGCGAGGTCACGGTATTTCACTGCCGGGACTTCGACATGAATATCGATGCGATCCATGAGGGGGCCGGAGATTTTTGACCGGTAGCGCTGGATTTGGGGAATGGTGCAGTTGCATTCGTTGTTGGGATCGCTGTAATAACCGCATGGACAAGGGTTCATTGCGGAAACGAGCATGAATCGGGCAGGGTAGGTGAGAGAGGTGGCGGCTCGGGAAATCGTTACTTTTTCCTCTTCCAATGGCTGGCGCATCACCTCCAGGACATTCTTCTTAAATTCCGGCAGTTCATCAAGAAAGAGAACACCGTTATGGGAGAGGCTGACTTCGCCCGGTTTCGGGATCTGCCCTCCTCCGATTAAG
>VGSD01000580.1 GCA_016875155.1 Deltaproteobacteria bacterium
TTCCGGTGATCACGACAGCTTCCAATGGGGCGAGTGGTATGATTACCCATGGCGAGGATGGATGGGTTATTTCAGATCCAACAGACGGAAATGATTTAAAGAAGGCAATTCAATATTTTTTCAATGGGAATTTTAGAAAAGAGGCTTCCGAAAAGGCGAGGGAAAAAGCAGAGATTAATTCTGAAGAAATCAACTATCAGCAGATGATGGCCACCTTTAGGCAGACATTGGAGAGTTGATGATGGGGGAGGTGCTGGCTCGGATTGAAACCCATGATTGGATTATTGATACCCTTTCAAGGGAGCCCAAGGGGACCCTCCTCGATGTTCCTGCAGGAACCGGGGCATTGGCTCAACGGGTCAAGGATCTGGGGTTTTCTGTTTTCTGCTGTGATATTAATCTCTCCTCCTTCTCAGCTCCCGGAATTGAGATCAAGAGAGGGGACTTGAATCAATCCCTTCCTTATCCCGTCGGGATGTTTGACGTTGTCACCTGCATTGAAGGTTTGGAACACCTCGAAAATCCGTTCAATGCTATTCGGGAATTCCACAGGATATTGAAGCCCGGAGGAAAACTGATCATTTCCCTCCCCAATTATCTTAATATCGAACGAAGGCTCCGTTTTCTGGTGACAGGCCTTTTTTCAAAAATTCCCAATCCCAGAACATTGGGAAAAGAACGCTTTGAAAATCTATGGATGCTGCACCTCATTCCCATGACCTATCCGATTTTGAAACTTATTCTGGAACATGAGGGCTTCAAAATCCTCTCCATCGATAAGGATAAAGAGAAGAAGAGAATGAAATGGCTTCTTCCTCTGGTCTGGGGAATTCGACTTTACTGTTTTTTTTGGTCAAAGAAGCAAAAGGAGAACTACCATCTCACCGATACCCTCTCACCTTTATTGATCATGGGGGGGAACACATTGATCGTCACAGCCATCAAAGGAAACGGAGCCTTTTAAAAGGGAGTTGGAATGAATTGGGCGGAACAGATGAAATGGCGCGAAAGCGTTCACCAGAACTATCCAGAGATCTGGGACTTAAGGATTGTAAGAAAGCGCCTACCTTTCATTCTGGACTATCTCCAAGATGGGGAGGTGGTTCTTGAAATAGGAGCTTCTAATCGCGAATTAGGAGAGCGTATTAAGAAATATCGTCTCCGTATTCAATACAAAAGCATGGATATTGACCCAACGTATTCACATGATTACAGTTCCCTGGAGGAGATTCAAGAGACCTTTGATATGATCCTTCTTTTTGAAGTCATCGAACATTTGGACCGTGAAAAAGGAAGAGGGCTGGTAAGAAAGATATATGAAATTTTGAGGCCTGGAGGAAGGGTGATCCTGACCACTCCCAATGTTTATACTCCAGGACAATATTGGAAAGATATTTCGCACGAGACTCCCTATCATTATGAAGAGCTGGGAGGGTTATTTTTAAGTGAAGGGTTCGAATCGATCGAAATGTATCGGCTGTTCAGTGAGCCCTTCTTAAGGTATTTTTTCAGGGTCTGGGTGTGTTCACCCTTGTTCCATTTTCTCGGAATCGATTTCACCAAGTCCATTCTCCTGGTGGCCCGAAAAGGTTAGAAAATGAAGATCGCCTTCCTGATCCATAGCCTGGAGGTCAACAGCTGCCGGTATCGGGTGCTTCAATACCTTCCCTATTTTAAAAAGCAGGGGGCTGAGATATCCCTCCATTTCTATCAGAGGACGTGGGCTGATAAATTAAAATTTTATAATACCCTGGGGAATTATGATCTTCTTTATATCCACCGGAAACTCTTCTCTCCCCTGGAGTTCTGGTATATCCGAAAGAAGGCAGACAAGATCATCTACGATTTTGATGATGCGTTGATGTACCGAAGCTCGGGTTCGGGAAATTCTCATTCCTTCTCGCGGCAGTTGAAATTTGCCTTTATGATGAGACGGATTGATTTTGTCATCGCTGGGAATCAGTTTCTGAAATCGGAATCTCTTCGTTACAACCCTCATGTGGAGGTCATTCCAACCTCCATCGACCTTTCTCGGTATAGCTTGAAAGAAGATTTTCATCGAGATGAACCGATTATTATCGGTTGGCTGGGGAGCAGCAGCACCCTGAGGTATCTCAAGGATCTCTCCCCTGTCTTTGAGGACCTTCTAAAGGTATTCCCCAACACCCAGCTTAAGATGGTCTGTGACGATTTCTTCGATCTTCCCAATATGCCGGTCATCAAGAAACGGTGGTCGCTCGAAGAGGAGGTAGAAGACCTGAAGAGTTTCGATATCG
>VGSD01000581.1 GCA_016875155.1 Deltaproteobacteria bacterium
TAGTGATGGAACTGGAAAGTCACGAAGCGATTAAGCGGGCAGTAGAGGTGGGACTCGGAATATCTATCATTCCTGCCTGTGCGATTACCAATGAAGAAAAAAGAGGATCATTCCAGTTTGTCCGGCTAACCAAAGAAAAGATTTTTCTAAAGTACTATATGATTTTCCACAAAGATAAATATCTATCCACCATCATCCAGACGTTCATTAAAATGGCTCTAGAACTGTCTCAGCATCAATCAGAAAAGAAGTAAAACCCGTGAGAAAGTTATCTGAATTCCAATAAAAGAGACCCCTTGGAACTTTCTAATGGGGTAATTCTTGACAACACCATTTTTTTCCCTTATAACCTGTCTATACAGGTAAATAGCTTGAGCAGGGGGTTTTAAGATCGAGACGACTCTTTTCTTCACGGCTATCCTCGTGGTGGCCCTGGCGCTCTTCTTCGACTACTCCAATGGCTTCCATGACGCGGCTAATGTGGTGGCAACGATCATTGCTACCGGAGCCATGGGGCCTCGAACCGCCCTCGGTCTGGCCGCCCTTGCCCATTTCATTGGTCCCTTTCTTTTTGGCACGGCAGTAGCCCAAACCATTGGAAAAGGGATTATCGATATTTCCGCTTTTGATACGGGCCAGACTTGGCTCTCCATTTCTCTGGTCGTCGCTGCCCTCATTGGTGCCATTGCCTGGAACCTGATCACCTGGTTTTGGGGCCTCCCCTCCAGTTCTTCTCATGCCCTGATTGGCGGCATGATGGGGGCCGTCCTGGTTGCCTATGGGCCGCAAAAAATTTTGTGGAATGGAATCCTCTATGTCGTTTCCATCTTGGTCATTTCCCCTATCCTCGGATTAATCTTCGGAACGCTCTTTTTAAAAGCCACACTCCGACTATCTCGAAATGCCACGCCCACCATTAATCACTTTTTTCGACGTATGCAAATTCCTTCTTCCATAGCGCTTTCACTCAGTCACGGAGCGAACGATGCCCAGAAATCGATGGGGGTGATCACCCTGTCACTGGTCATTCTCGGAATCTCTCCCACGTTTCAAATCCCTTTCTGGGTCATCGCAAGTTGTGCAGGAGCTATTGCCCTGGGGACAGCAAGCGGCGGGTGGAGGATCATTAAAACTCTGGGGTCCAAGATCTATCGCCTGCGGTCGGTCCATGCCTTCTGCGCCCAGACTTCCTCAGCTGCTGTCATCTTAGGTGCAGCCATGATGGGTGGGCCAGTGTCAACCACCCATGTCGTCTCCGCAAGTATTATGGGCGTGGGAGCTGGCCAGAGGCTCTCATCCGTCCGCTGGGGCGTGGCTAAGAATATCATTCTGGCATGGTTTATCACGATACCTGTCTCTGCAGTGATGGCAGGACTATGTTTCTATTTGATACAATTGGTCCATCCGAAATTTTAAAGAAAACACTCTGAGAAAATTTGGTAAGGCCTTAAAACTATGTCTCATTCATTTTACAATACATTCCTATGATTTCTAAAGAATAAAGGAGCAAAATTATGGTATTCGATTTTATTAGAAGAAAGAAGTCTTTTTCGGGCAGCGAGAACCGTTTTTTTGAGCTACTTGCTCATCAAACCTCTAAAAGCATCGAAGGACTGGATGCACTCTGGAATTTTGCTGAAGAGGGGACCAAGGAGAACGCTAACCTCGTCAGAAATATTGAAAGGGAAGCCGACGAGCTGAGGCGGATTTTGATCCAGGAACTCGACCAAACCTTTATCACGCCTATCGACAGGGAGGATATCTACCAGCTCTCTCGCGCCATTGACGATGTGGTGGACTACGCCAATTCCACTGTCGACGAAATGGAGATATACGAAGTCAAAGGCGATGAGCATATCAAAGAGATGGTCAATATCCTGAAGAAAGCCGCCAGAGAGTTAAACGATGCGGTTAAAATTCTCAAAGACTATCCAAAAATTGCATCAGAACACGCTATCAAAGCCAAATCCTATGAAAACCAGATGGAGAAAGCTTACCATCTGGCCCTGGCCGATCTGTTTAAGGGAACGGATACAATCTATATGTTGAAGATGCGTGAGATCTACCGCCATCTCAGCAATGCAGCGGATCGGGGGGACGAAGCGGCCAATATCATCTCAAGCATCGTGATGAAACATACGTAACCGTCACAGAGCGGGGTTTTAAAACCTCAATTCCTAAACTCAAAACTGAGATCCCGAAACAAGTTCGGGATGACAAAAAGATAAGAATCGACCCCTCATGTCATGCTGAACTTGATTCAGCATCTGGT
>VGSD01000582.1 GCA_016875155.1 Deltaproteobacteria bacterium
ATCTTGATCCCCCCTTTGAATGTTATTCTGATAACCTAAATCATACCCAATTACCAAAGTTCCATCAACAAAAGATTTTTGGGGGGAAATATTTTATCGCTTGAACACCGATTTTCGCAGAACCCATGTGATATAACACTTTTCCTGGAGCCAACGGGCCAAATAGGCCTAAAATAAGGCCTGTGCGTACTCACAGGTGGGAATTGTGTTATATGATATGGCGGATATAATTCTTCCTTCCGGAAGTTAAAACCATCTCTTCCCCCGCAAGATCGCTTCCAGAAATTTAGACATCTCATTAAAAAGCCCTTTAAATGGCCTTTATGTTACATCCACAACAAGGTGGTCCCTTTCTTGCTATTCGACGCCAATATTGTTTTAATATTTTTTATGTTGACATTTTAAGCGTCATATTATATAATACTTCTCATGAATCGCGACGCTACCTTCTTTACCCATCCCGTCCCCGATTGGCAGCGCCGTTATGAAGCTCTGCGGGCTTCTTTTGTCGATCGCCTCCCCGCTCCGATCGTCGCCGAACGATTCCATTATTCCCCACCCTATGTCCGCTTATTGCGCCATCTCTTCACTACAGGGAAATTGGACTTCTCCGAGCCGGTCCCCGAAGGCCTCATGACCCACCGTCGGGTCGACGCAGCTACCCGGGAAAAAATCAAAACCTACCGCACCCATCAACTCTCGGCAGGCGATATCGTCGAGTGCCTATCGGACGAGGGCACGGAAATCTCTGTCCGTACCGTCGAACGGGTCCTCCGAGAAGAGGGCTTCCCAAAACTCCCTCGAC
This sequence comes from Deltaproteobacteria bacterium, assembly GCA_016875155.1. The sequence continues at coordinate 806 of VGSD01000582.1, forward strand.
GAGCCCGATTGAAGATGAAGCGAACCGTCAAAGGCGCTCAGATCCCGGACAAGTCCAAAACCATCTCCCTCCGTGACCTGGAGGGCCAACCGATCCTTTCCTCCAGTGCCGGCCTCTTTCTGTTCGCTCCGTTTCTGGCTCAGTTAGACCTGGATCCCATCCTTAAGGTTGCGGGATTACCGGGAAGTCAGATCATCCCCGCCAAAAGCTATTTACTCTCCTTGCTGGCCCTCAAACTCTTGGGAACGGAACGCTATGCTCATGTCGGAGATCATACCTTCGATCCGGGTCTGGGGGCCTTCGCCGGCCTCAATGTCATCCCCAAGTGTACAGCTTTATCCACCTATTCCTACTCTCTGGATGAGCTGCATGTGCTCCGCCTTCAGGAGGCCTTTGTCAAGCAAGGACATCGCCTGAGACTCTACGAGGGGAAGATGATCAACCTCGATTTCCATACGGTTCCTCATTATGGAGAAGAATCCGTCCTCGAAGAGCACTGGGCCGGAGCCCGAGGCAAAACCATGAAGGGGGCCCTGACGCTATTTGCCCAAGATGCCGACGCCCGATTGATGCTTTATACCGCCGCCGACATCCGCCGTTCCGAAGCCAATGACCAGGTCTTTGACTTTCTCTCTTTCTGGAAAAAGGTCTGCCGGGGGGTGAAACCCACCTTGGTCTTTGATTCGAAATTTACGGGCTATGCCCAACTCTCTAAACTGAACCAGCAAAACATCAAATTCCTCACCCTCCGGCGACGAGGAGAGAAGCTCATCCAAGAACTCGACCGGATGACGCCGTGGAAGCGCATCCATATCCCCCATCCGAAACGAAAATTCCCCAACCCCCTGGTCCATGAATCTCTGGTTTCGCTCCGCCACTATGAAGGTCTGGTACGGCAGATCGTCATCCGCGACAACGGTCATGCCAAACCGGCCTTCCTAATTACCAATGACATGGACTCGCCCCTTGCACTGCTGGTCGGCAACTATGCTCGGCGATGGCGGATCGAAAACGGTATTGCTGAGGCGATTAAATTCTTCCATCTCAATGCCTTATCCTCGCCAATCCTGATCAAAGTCCATTTCGATGTCGTGTTGACCATGATGGCCGATACGCTCTATTCCATGTTAGCCCGGCATTTGCGCGGGTTTGAAGAGTGCGATGCCCCGACGCTCTACCGCCATTTCATCCATGGAAAGGGAGCCATTGAAGTCAGCCAGGGCAAGGTCAACGTGTTCTACCCCCGCAGGGCTCATAACCCCATCCTGCGGGCTGTCCCCTGGCACTTATTCCCTCGGTCCCTCCCGAGCCTTAACAATGCTGAATTGACACTCCATTTCCAATGAAGTCCGCCGTCGCCTATGTTATATTTGTGTGACGCTTAAGTCTCTGCGAAAATCGGTGTTAAAGAATCGCTCAATTTAGGTTTTATATCTTTCCTTCCTTCTTCAATTTCTCCTTGATCT
>VGSD01000583.1 GCA_016875155.1 Deltaproteobacteria bacterium
TAAGGACTTTCTCTCTCAGGAGATCGGACAGCCTGTCTATTGGGACCAATGTGTGGAGAAACTGATCCTGGAAGGAGTGGACCAATTTATTGAAGTGGGGCATGGAGCCACCCTGACAAAATTGATCCGATGGATTAATCGAGAGGTGGAAGCTTTTTCAGCAGGAGATCGAGTTCAGACGATTTCGAGTTAGAATAGGAATGCCATGAAATATTACGAAACAACCATTCAGGTTCGGTTCTATGAAGTCGATGCCTACGGTGTGGCCTGGCATGGACACTATGTGGGTTGGTTTGAGGTGGGCCGGAATGAATTGACCGAGAAGTTTGGAATGGGGCCCCTCCAACTCAAGGAAAAGAATCTCTTGGCGCCCGTGGTGGAATTGAATTGTGAATATAAATTGCCAGCGACCTTTGGAGAACCGCTTCTCATTCAGACGACAATGGAAAGAACAGAAGTGGCGAAACTGATCTTTTATTACCGGGTTCTCTCGCAAAAAAACGGCAAGGTATTGACCACAGGTTCCACCACCCATGTCCTGACCGATCTTAAAGGAAATCTCCTCTACCGCGTTCCTCCAGATATTCTCGAGAAGATTGAGGCGATGAGAAATTATTTAGATGTGTAGCGTCGGCATTTACTGCCGACGGAGGGGATAGACGCCCCCAGTAAATGGGGGCGCTACAACAATGGAAGTAAAAGGTAAAGAAGAATACAAAACATGGGGTAGAAGTCGTTCTAATAGGCTTGTTAATTATGATTATTCGAAAGATCGGCCTATTCATGTGACTATCTGCACGGATAATAAAAAAAACATTTTTGAGTCAGAGGTCAATGCAAAAATCGTAATTGAAGAACTATTAAAGACATCAAAAGACCTTGAATTTCGAATTCTCTGTTATTGCCTAATGCCTGACCACCTTCACATAATCATATCTCCTGGCGATTCAAATCTTCCTTTATCCAAGTTTCTGAATGTCTTTAAAGGCAAAACAACTACGATTTTAAGAGAAAGAGAAGGTTTGAATAAAATATGGCAAAGATCAGCTTTTGACCACATTATTAGAGCAGAGGAAGGGGTAAAAACAGTTATCGAGTATATTGTGAATAACCCTGTTAGAAAGGGTATCGTAGAAAATGCAAATGACTACCCACATAGTAAATCGTTTGAAGCTGAAGTCGAAAGATATCTTTAATTCTTGGCCGCCCTCAGTAAATGAGGGCGCTACAATACAATAATATTAAGCGCAAATGTAGCGTCGGCATTTATTGCCGACGAATGGTTTATCATGAAGGTTCTTCTCATTGATCCCCCACACCGTCTCTTCCCGGGTCTCCGAATGTGGACCCCTTCTTTTGGCCTTCTCCAGTTAGCCGCCTATCTTGAAAGAGATGGTATCGAGGTTCAGGTCATTGATGCTACCGCGCTTACGAACTCCTGGAATGATCTTGCTTCATTAGTTTCTTCGTCCAAGGCCGAGGTGATCGGGATCACCTGCTCAGCCACCTGCCTTTCTCCTGAGGCACTTCAAACGATTCAACTCTGCAAGCAACTTTCACCACAATCCACCCTTGTCGCTGGAGGAAGCCATTTCACTTTGATGGCTGAGCAGATTCTCCAGGAGATAAAAGCACTGGACTACATCGTTCTGGGCGAAGGGGAGCTCTCTTTTACAGAGCTTCTAAGAAACTTTTCGGGCGGAGGAGATGGCAGGGGAGTAAAAGGGGTTGCCTACCGAGCAAACGGGAAAGTCATCCAAAACGGAAGGCAGCCGATTATTCCGAACCTGGATTTCCTTCCTCTGCCTGCTTACCATCTCATCGACATGGAGAAAGAGGCTTATTACTGGCACGGGATGGGGAGAAGGGCCTTTGGCATCTCCACCAGCCGTGGCTGTGGCGATCACTGTACCTACTGTTCCGAATCGAGATTCTGGGAAGGGGTCTGGAGGGGAAGGAGCGGAAAGGCAGTGGTCGATGAGTTATCTCATCTTCATCGTCGATACGGAAAGAGCCTCTTTGTCTTTAATGAGAATACGTTCAATTGGAGCCGGAAAAGGATTGAAGAGTTTCTTGATGAACTGGGGAAATCAGGCCTCCGCATACACTTCTGGTTTCAATCCCGGCTCAAGGACATCCTGCGGGATGAAGACCTCATGCCGGAGATGAAACGACTGGGCCTCTATGAGGTGATGCTCGGCATAGAAAGCATCCATCCGGATGTGCTCGATCGGTATGAGAAGCAGCAGTCGCGTGAGATGGCACAGAA
>VGSD01000584.1 GCA_016875155.1 Deltaproteobacteria bacterium
CATCTGAAGAAGTCGTTCCTTGAATTTGTCATGAAGGAGAAGATAGGTTTTCCCTTTTTTAATGAGCGAGTAAGAAGGTGGGATCGAAACCTTTTTTATCATCATGGGTAAAATTAAAGGAAACCAGGTGCTTTGTCAATTCTGAAATTTGAGATTTCCGGAAAACCCAGAAATCTCTGATTACACCGATTACACAGATTAGAAATGCATTGATGAAGAAAAATCTGTGGAATCATTTTTTTGAAATCTGTGCAATCAGAGAGCGAAAAGAAGTTTTTCAAAGCTCTCAATTTGACAAGGACAACCCATTGTTATAATTTTAGTTGAAAATTCGAAGATAGGAGATTCCTGTGGAATACGAACCTGTCATTGGCCTGGAAGTTCATGCCCAACTCCTGACCCGTTCTAAGATCTTCTGTGGATGCTCCACTTCGTTTGGAGAAGAACCCAATACCCAGACCTGTCCTGTCTGTACGGGTCAACCCGGCTCCCTTCCGGTCATCAACCGGAAGGCCGTAGAATTTGCCATTAAATTAGGCCTGGCGACAAACTGCCGGATTGCACCCTACAGCCTTTTTGCGCGTAAGAACTATTTCTATCCCGACCTTCCAAAGGGTTATCAGATTTCGATGTATGAATATCCCCTGGCAGAACATGGTTTCGTTGACATAACAGTTAAGGGAGAAAAGAGGCGGATCGGCCTCATCCGGATCCACATGGAGGAGGATGCGGGTAAGTTGAAGCATGGTGAAACCCCGGAAAAAGCACCTTTCAGTTATGTCGATTTTAACCGAACAGGCGTTCCCCTCGTTGAAATCGTAAGCGGGCCGGATATCCGTTCGCCTCAAGAGGCAGGAGAGTATCTGAGGAGACTCCGGGCCATCCTTCAGTATCTGGAGGTCTGTACCGGAGATATGGAAAAGGGAACTTTCAGGTGTGATGCCAATGTCTCGGTTCGGCCTAAAGGGCAAACGCAATTCGGGACGAGGACCGAATTGAAGAATATGAATTCCTTTCGAAACGTGGAGAAGGCTCTCGAGTATGAAATTAAGCGTCAGATTGAAGTGTTGAAAGATGGAGAGGAAGTTATTCAGGAGACAAGGCTCTGGGATACGGATCAGAATATTACTGTATCCATGAGAGGGAAGGAAGAGGCTCACGACTACCGGTATTTCCCGGACCCGGACCTCGTTCCCCTGAGAGTAGATGATCAGTGGATTGAAGAGATACGAAAAGGTCTCCCAGAACTGCCTGACCAGAAGAGGGAGCGGTTTATCCAAGACTATAAGATTCCCGAATACGATGCCGAAATCTTAACTTCCACAAAGGCGATGGCAAACTTTTTTGAGGACTGCGTCCGCCTTTTCCCTGAACCCAAAACCGTAAGCAACTGGATGATGGGCGACCTCCTCAGGGAGATGAAGCGGGACGAAAAAGAGATCGAGCAATGCCTTGTCACCCCAAAACATCTGGCTGAAATGCTCACGATGATGAAAGAGGGGACGATCAGCGGAAAAATTGCAAAAGATGTTTTTGAGGAAATGTATCGCACCGGGGACTGGCCTGCCATGATCGTCAAAGAGAAGGGGTGGGTCCAGATTCTCGATACAGGCGAGATCGAAGGGGTGGTCGAAAACGTGCTTCAATCCAACCCGAAACTGGTCGAAGACTACAGGAATGGAAAAGAAAAGGTCTTCGGCTTTCTCGTAGGGGAAGTGATGAAGGGAACAAAAGGAAAAGCCAACCCCAAACTGGTCAACGAATTGCTCCGCAAGAAACTGAAAGGTTGAGGTTGAGGTTAAGGCTGAGTATGGTTGTTTCTTAACCTCAACCTCAGCCTTAGCCTGGTGAATGAGATGAAGTTTAAGACGATTGAATGGAAAGGTGATTGTGTAAGGATCCTCGACCAGAGGATGCTTCCTGACGTGGTCCGTTATCTTGACTGCAAGGATCCTTCCGCAGTCGCCAGGGCTATAAAAACCCTGGCGATTCGTGGCGCTCCTGCTATTGGCGTGGCGGCAGCCATGGGAATTGCTCTTGCCGGTCAAAAAATCCGGACTCGCCGCCCGGATATTTTTAGAAAGGAAATAGAAAAAGTTTGCGACCGGATGGGTCAAACGAGGCCGACCGCAGTCAATCTCTTCTGGGCGATCAACAGGATGAGAAGAATATTAGAACAAGTGAACAGATATGGGGTTGAAGAAACCAGGAGGCGATTGGTAGAGGAAGCTTTACTCATTCATAAAGAGGATATCGAGGTAAAC
>VGSD01000585.1 GCA_016875155.1 Deltaproteobacteria bacterium
CCGGTGGACGTTTCTATGAAGTTCTCAAGTACGTAACCGAGACCGGACATATCATGTTGGTCAATTTTGAGGTCATCAGTGCAAAGTGGTTTAATGCTCTTCCTCCGGACTATCAAAAAATCCTCGTCGAGGAATGTGACAAGGCCGGAATGGAAACCTCCAGATTGATCATTGACAAAGAAAAAGAAGTGAAGGCGGACCTCATCAAGAGAGGAATGGTTGTGACCGATAAAGTCGATATAGCCGCATTCAGGAAGGCTGGCGAAAAAGCCTATGAGGTTTTAAAAATTGCCGATGTAAAAGATAAAGTCCACAGGGAGCTCGGTTTTAAGAAGTAGAAACGTTAAAGCAAAACAGATCCTCATGCCGTGGTCCGTTCGTGGTGAGCTTGTCGAATCACGAACGGACTGGCGATATCACCATCTGGGATATGAGGTGGCGGAGAAGTTTCCGTTCACTAATCAAGGGTCCAATGATGAAAAAGTTATATGAGTATATCTGCAAGGGTGAAATTCTCTTAATTAAAATTTTCCTGGTATTCATTGTTGGGCTGGTCTTCGTGGCTGCTGTGACTCGATATGTGGGTTACCCCATTAACTGGTCGGTGGATATGGCGGTCTGTCTCTTTGCCTGGTGCACCTTTTTAGGCGGTGATGTGGCAATGAGGGAGAACAAATTGATGAATGTCGAATTTTTAATTAGAAAGCTGCCTGAAAAATTTAGAAATTCCATCGAGCTCATCAATCTCTTGATCATCCTCATTTTTTTATTGGCTCTCATCGGATATGGCATCAAGCTCTCCTATACAACCCGATTAAGGCAGTTTCAGGGAATCCCCGGGTTCAGCTATACCTGGGTGACGATCAGCGTGCCGATCGCGGGGACACTGATGGTGGTTACAACCATTAATAAAATCAGGGCGATCTTGCTGAAACGGGAAGGGAAATGATGGCAGAGAAATTCTTTTTTTCTGACGATACGCTTCTTTTTCTGGAATGAGGGGAATCGGAAGATGCTGTTGGTCTTTATCATCTTTATTCTTTTTCTTTTAATGGGAATGCCGGTTGCCTTTGCCATAGGTATTGCAGGAACCTTCTTCTTCCTTCAAAATCCCCAACTGCCTTTTACAATGATCATCCAGCTTCCGATCTCCCAAACCCAGAATTTTCCACTGCTTGCCATTCCTCTTTTTATCTTTGCCGCCAATCTGATGAACGAAACAGGAATGACCTACCGACTGATCAGACTCGCAGGGGTGCTTGCCGGCCATATGCGCGGAGGACTCGCTCAAGTCAATGTCGTGCTCAGCACACTGATGGGCGGTGTTTCGGGCTCGGCGATTGCTGATGCAGCTATGGAAGCGCGCCTCCTCGGAACAGAGATGGTCAAAAAAGGGTTCTCAAAGGGCTACACGGGTTCCGTAACTGCTATTACGGCCTGTATCGCTCCGGTCATTCCACCCAGTATCGGGCTGATCTTATACGGAACCATTGGCCAGGTTTCCATCGGAAGGCTTTTTACCGGAGGAATTATCCCGGGCTTGATGATGACGCTATTCTTGATGATAGCCGTCTCAATTACCTCGAAGGCAAAAGGATACCTCCCTCAAAGGAAACCTCCCTCCCTCAAGGAGGTAGGGATGGCATTGATCGACAGTATCTGGGCATTTCTTTTCCCGATTGCATTAATCGGAGGAATAAGGTTTGGTTTCTATACCCCAACCGAAGCAGGCGCATTTGCCGGGGTCTATGCCTTCATTGTTGGAGCGCTCTTCTATAGGGAACTCACATGGGATAAGTTCAAAAGAACTCTTGAATATACTATCGTTGACATTGGCTCGATTATGCTCATCATTTCCCTGTCCGGAATATTTGGTTACGGCCTGTCCTATGAAAGAGCAGGGGATGCCTTCTCTCGATTTATGCTCGGACTAACCAATAACCCTCAGGTTTTATTGCTCCTGATTGTGGGAGCCGTCTTTATTGCAGGCATGTTTATTGACAGCACCGCCATCATCCTGCTCTTTACCGCCATCCTCCTTCCTCTGGTCAGCGAAGTAGGTATTGATCCCGTCCATTTCGGACTTGTCTTTATGCTTGTGATTGTGCTGGGCCTCGTAACACCTCCTGTGGGCGTATCCATGTACACGGTCTGTTCAATCCTTGACTGTCCGTTGGAGGATTATATCAAAGAATCAATACCATTCATTGCGGCGATCTTGCTGGTAGATCTGCTGCTCATCTTTTTCCCGGATCTTGTTCTGT
>VGSD01000586.1 GCA_016875155.1 Deltaproteobacteria bacterium
CGATCAAACAGATTGACCACGACCGGCTTCACATTGGGGAGCAGGGTGTCAAGAAAAGGAATGTTATACTCTCCACTTTTTGTATCAAGAAGATGAGACCAGGCAATGTCCGTGTAACCCATGTTCAATGCCTTCAGACCATCCGTGCTTCCGGTGTTAGCAGAGAAAATATAGAATTCAGGATGGGATTCTTTTAGATAGGTCTGGAGCATATCGAGGATAGGGTCGTTGCTACCCGAAGCAAGAAGCGCTCCTTCAATGCGTTTGCTTTTCTGCTTGGCCTGCTCAAGGCCGGTTTTGGCATTGGATTCAATCCAATCGTCAATCAATTTCCTTGGGAATACCCACTTCCCGGTCACCCGTGTGGATGGAATTCTCTTGGACTTGATCAAAGCATAGACCTGCTTCTCATGAATGCTCAGATAGGTTGCAACCTCTTTGGTGCTCATCATCTCGTTGGACATGGGTCCTCCTTTCCCCGATGAATGAATTGTAAGTGGGGAAGCCTCAAAAGTCAAGAAATAATATTACTAATTATTACTTTTTATTACAAATAATTCTTCTAAATTGGTCTTTCCAGCATTTGTACGGGTGATTTTCCCTTCTAACCTCTCCACACCTCCCCTTAATATAAGGGGAGGCTGGGTGGGGTTATCACAGGGGGAGCGTCAGTTACCCACTCAATACTCAGATCACTCTCAAAGTTTAAATGCATAGAGAAGGTACACGTGGATAAATATGGGGTGGGGCAATTCTTTTCTTGTCATGATAAAATAAAATTGATATTTTATTTGTCATGTATAAACGTATAAAAAGCGCTTCCCGGGGTCAACCCCGCCCCCTCAGCCTGAGCTCGGCTCGAAGGCAACTCTTATGGTTCAACAATTTCGCCATCCAGAGTGAAGTCGAGGGACAGGCTGGGGAGTCGTAGGGTTGACTCATATTACCTTATTTCTTTATACTGAAACCATCTCTTGGAATAGGAGAACGCGATAATTGTATGCTAAAAGAATTTACTTCCAAACGTGCATCAAAATTTACAGAATCGGTCATCCGGGAGATGACCCGGATCTGCCTCAAACATCAGGGCGTAAACCTTGCCCAAGGTTTTCCTGACTTTCCTGCACCGTTGGAAATCAAGGAGGCAGCTATCCGGGCGATTCAAAAAGATTTCAATCAGTATGCCATCACCTGGGGGGCACCCAACCTGCGTCAAGCGATTACCGAGAAATTCGCCTGGTACAATGGCGTTACGATCGACCCAGAGCAAGAAATTACGGTTTGCTGTGGATCTACGGAGGCTATGATTTCATCTCTCATGGCCATCGTCAATCCTGGTGAAGAGGTCATCGTCTTTGAGCCTTTCTATGAGAACTACGGTCCGGATACCATCCTCTGCGGTGCAAACCCTCGGTTTATCACCCTTCACGAACCGGATTGGCATTTTGATGAACAAGAGTTAGTTAAGACTTTTAACAACAAGACAAAAGCGATCATCCTCAACACACCCAACAATCCCACAGGCAAAGTCTTCTCTCGTGAGGAATTACAATTCATTGCTGACCTTTGTCTGAAATGGGGAGTCATTGCAGCCATCGATGAGATATACGAACATATTCTCTATGATGGGGCTAAACATATCAGTATCGCCTCTCTCCCTGGCATGAGGGACCAAACCATTACCATCAACTCCATCTCCAAGACTTACAGCCTTACAGGATGGCGTGTGGGCTGGGCCATTGCATCCCCTCATTTAACAGCCTCCATCCGTAAGGTGCATGACTTCCTAACGGTTGGAGCGCCCCATCCGCTTCAGGAAGCTGGTGCGATTGCCCTGAAGATGGACCGAAGCTATTATGAGACTCTTGCAAGGGAATACCAGGAGAGAAGAAATTATCTTGCGAAAGCCCTAAATGAATCAGGATTTAAAGTCTATCTGCCTTATGGCGCTTACTATATCATGACTGATGTAAGCGGCTTCGGATTTCCGGATGATGTCACTTTTGCTCGACATCTGGTAGAAAAGTTTGGTGTGGCAACGGTTCCGGGGAGCAGTTTTTATAGCAGCCCTTCTCTTGGAAGGACAAAAGTTCGTTTCTGTTTCCCAAAAAAGAGAGAGACTCTGCAAGCAGCGGCTGAACGGTTAAAAAGGCTTAAATAAATGTGTCCCCATAAATCGTATCAATTTATCTGTTTTAGAACCTATTATAAAATCCCTCCCACCCTCCCTTTGCCAAAGGGGGGAGAAACATCGTTCTCCTT
>VGSD01000587.1 GCA_016875155.1 Deltaproteobacteria bacterium
ATGTGATCAAGGAGAAGAAACTGACCAATATCCGGGCCGCAGGGTCGGACGACGCGTTGCAGCTCATTCCTCCCAAGGTCCTCAGCCTTGAACAGGCCATCGAGTTTATCAAAGAAGACGAGCTGGTGGAGGTGACGCCCCTATCGGTGCGCATCAGGAAGAAGATCCTCGAATCGAACAAACGCCCAAAATATAGGAATGGGAATTGAACTACCACCAATTACAAGCTGGTGGATTCTCTACCGACTGAAGTCGGCTAAGGGAAAAACAGACCAGCACAGAAATGCTCACGAGGCAAAACCTAAAAAATTGCACACAGTGTGCATACTAAACCTTGCAGTTGCATAAACGGCCATGGGTAAACCGCTCTCCAACGCTTCGAATGGCGGTTAATCGGATGTCTTAATGGAATGGCCGGATTTCACCTAAGGTGAACTCCAGTATGGGTTATAAACGTTGGTGCTCATTGGCCTGAAGGTTCGCCTCGAAGCCTTTCCGAACGGTTCACCCATGTCCGTTTGGTTCAATTTTTTGCAATGTTAAGGTAAAGTCTTCGCCTAAAGGCGAGGGTTTTCCTCCCCGAGTGAGACAATAAACTGGAGCCCACGGACGGATTTGAACCGCCGACCCGCTGATTACAAATCAGCAGCTCTACCACTGAGCTACGTGGGCATTTTTGAAATAACGTGACCGTGTCCGTGTTTCGTGTCCGTCAATTAAAAACCTTCGTATTTTTACCACATATTTTCAGCAAGATCAAATGCTGCAATCCTTTCGGCCATTCTTTCACTCATCCCTTTCTTGTCTTTCCCCAACAGATCATCGGACCTTAAAACACTTATTAGCCATATCAAGGGTCGCCGGTTTTCCTTATTTCAGTCCTGCCAGCAGGATGAGAATCGTCCACCCAAAGAGGAGGACCATAACAGTGATGAACTGTCTGACCAATTTAGGATCCATTAGAGCTCCTTTTCTTAAGACAAAAAGATCGGTTGCCTTTTTGCATAAGATGGTGTATTGGAAATATAGGTCGAAGCCTAGGGCTATTATGAAAAATTTGAGAAAATATTTCAAGACTGAAAACTCCCAATCATTATGCCTTCATTAAAATGACGTGAAAGGAGAAGAGTGATGGGGTTGGGATTGGCTCTGATTGTGATTGGAGTGCTGATTTCCCTGGACCGGATGGGGACAGGGTATGGATTGAGGGAAGGGTGGCCCTGGGTGGTCATCACTCTTGGAATAGGAGGCCTTTTTCGAAATCGGAAATCCATTGCCGCATGGGTGACAACGATCATCGGAATCGTGATTCTGGGCGGGAAATATTACTCGATCCATATTTCGGTCCCCGGTGTGATCAAGGTCTATTTTTTGCCGGTTCTTCTAATCGTCATCGGACTGCTCTGGCTGTTGAGACACAAGAAAGACTGATCAGGATGGCCGGTTAAGAGATATGGAAGAGGGGGTAGATTAAGTGGAAAGAAAAGACTGCTTTGGTTCGATTCAAGAGGTTACCCTTGAAAGCGGGCTGACCAAGACCAGTGCAAAGCCCGAATGCCGGACCTGTGATGAGGTCCGGGACTGCATGCGCCAAGGCAAACAGGCGGCAGAAGAGGAGCGGGAGAGAGATGAACTGAGAAAACAGAACGTGATTGCCCAGATTATCGATATCTCAGTCGTCCTTTCAAATGAGCTCGGGACCTGTTTGTTAGAGTTTCTCAACAGAATTTACAGCTCAACGCTTGGAGCGGTCCTCTTCCGCAACCTTCTATTATTTTATGAAATTCCCAAAAACCTATTCTCCATGCCCCTGACCATTCCTATCTCCCCCGGTACGCTCGATCTAATTCAAGGGGAAGCCGTGGCATCAGAGAATTCAATCCGCCCGGCAGGGATTCACCAGCCAGGAGCTTCAAGGGGAAAATTTTTCATCCGGATCATTTTAATCCAGAGATCCTTCCCAAATAACCGAAAGGCGAATATCGGGCTGATTGCCCACGAGGTTGCCCGGGTCTTTTCTACCGATGAAAATGGCATCCGTCAAATCCGTGAGACGCTCAGTGATTCTGAAAAAGATCTCTTCAAAAAAATGGATGACAGGCAACGAATGCCATGGCTCTTGGAGAAATGGGGATTTCTGGAGGAACTGGAGGCCCTGAAACAGGAGGTTCCTTCTCTTGAGGCCAAGAGGTAAAGTTAAATATCATCGATAGATGGAATGAGACCGGCCACTACGAGCAGGGTCAATTCCTCATCCCCT
>VGSD01000588.1 GCA_016875155.1 Deltaproteobacteria bacterium
TTGCTCGTTTAGAAGCCTCTTCATCCATCTCGACACCGTATGTTTCCCAACCCATCTTTTTCAATTTATAAAGCTCTGTCCCATTGCTACATCCGATATCGAGAACACATCCATTGGGAATAAAGGGAATCGAATTTCGATATCTTACTTTTAATGGCCAAAGAACCATTTTTCTAAAAAGAGAAATGACTTTTGAGGAGTGGGATCGCTCACCATATCCGAAATACTCTTCCAATGCTCTTTTCCTGAGCCAGGAATATTCCTGATATTGAGAAGCCCTCGGAGTATAATAGGCTTGAGGGTAATGTTTTTGCAATACCTCTTCCCCGGGTTGCGGATTCATAAAGAGGAGCCTACATTCTTCACACTGAACGAGATTAAATTCTCCGGGAATTCCAAAAATCCGATCCCATCCTCTGAAAAGAAACCTATATTGATCAGATCCACACACTTCGCAGGCAATACTTTTCATCCTTTAAACCAACTTTTTCTTATGAGGACCGTATGTCTTGGATGATTCCCTCTCCTTTACCACCCCGGAAGGGGAAACATAGACGATCCCTCTTTCTTTGCTTTTCTTGATGAGTCGAAGGAGGAATTCCTTTTCGTTTCGGATGATCGGATGCTGCCTCAGATAGGCCCTGAAGAACCTCAGACGATTCGTACGGGTCACAAAATTGGGTATGGAGGTATTCAGCTGAAGCAAGCTTTTAAATAATTTCCTCTCGTTCACCTTCTCGCTCAGCCGGACATCCTCCAGATCAAGCAGTTTAAAGTCCCAGGCCTGCTGGTTTTCTGAGACGACGATATTGCAGGCCTTCATGTCTTGGTGGTAGATTCCCTTTTGATGGAGTTGAGAAAGCCACCGGGCAAAGCTTTTAATAAAAACTCTTTTCTCTTCAAAACCACTAAAACCCTTGCAGAGGTAACGATCCATCTCTTCCCCGGGTTCAGAAGCATCCATGACCAAGAAACCCTCTACGAAATTAAACCAACTTTTTCGCTCCATGAGGGCCAGGGGTTTGATGGATGAGATGCCCCGAACCCTTAAACCATTCCCCCCCAACCACGCCTTAAGCCCTTTGGGGCGACGGAAATGCTCCCTGAAACGATCCCACCAATGAGGATAGCAAAATTGTTTGACGCAGATTCTGGCATCCTCATCGTCGAAGATCAAAACAATGACTTCGGGACTCTGCTTCACCAACAGGGAGGGGGTCTCCTGAACGATGGCCAAATGTTTCTTCGCTGCCCTTTTGAGACGATCGAGCGGAAAATCCTTCCGATGGTAGAAAGTCAACCCCTTCTCTTTTTTAACCGAAAACTCAGTGCTCTCCTTGAGGCAACGTTTGATCCTGCTTCTCCATTGTCTTTTTTGTAGGCGAACCATCCAGGAGTGGATTTTTATAAGATATTTTCTTTTCTTTTGTGGGGAGATCGAATCTCCTTCAAAATATTGATCGAGAAATCGCAAATGTTCTTGATCGCTCCATACGGACCTCAGGGAGTGAAAGAGGTGAGCAAAGTTCCACAATCTTTGGTTCAAGGAGAGGGAACGGAGGAGCCTGGCCCGATGCAAATCAATGAGATAGAAAGATTCACCATCCCATAAGAAGTTGCCCGCATGGAGGTCCTGGTGAAGCAACCCCGAACTGTGCATCTTAATCACCGTCTTAACCAGTTCCGTCAAAACCTTTTCATCCTTTAATATGTCGGCTACTTCTGCCAATGAAACTCCTGATTCGATGGCCTCCGACAGGTAATAGCTTTCCCTGACACAACCCCGGTGAACCCGCTCCATCCACCCCATGGGTCTTGGGATATTAAGATTTCTTTTCCCCAGTTGATAGGCGATAAACCATTCTTTCCTTCCTTTCGAGGGGAAAACCAGATATTTCAATAATTCCAACCACCCTTTTGTCCGATCCCTCTTTAAGAAGACGCCTTTCCCTCCAGGTAAAGTAAAAAGACCTGCCCACCGCCATTTTGACTCGGCGATTATTTCCCCTCCTATCCCCTTCACAGAAGGAACGGGGTCCTTGAAGAAGTTGGGAGGAAGAAGATCGATTAATTCTTCCCTCACCCAACCCTTCATCTCTCCTTCGGCAATTTTTTTATAGGGTGATTTACCCATCTTGACCCTACAGTTGCATAAAAATTACATGAAAAGGGAGGTGGGTGTGCTGGAAATCCTTTACAGCGGCACCTTTAAATGGTTGGCTACTAAGGTTTCAAGCATACCTCAAAGGTCACCTCAGG
>VGSD01000589.1 GCA_016875155.1 Deltaproteobacteria bacterium
TCTCGAAGATTTCCTTAATCAGAAGAGGGGCCAGGCCCATGGAGGGTTCGTCCAGAAGCATCAGTTTGGGCCGGGCCATCATTGCTCTGCCGATAACAGTCATCTGCTGTTCCCCGCCGCTGATAAAACCTGCCAATATATTTCGCCGCTCGACCAGTCTTGGGAAATAGTGATAGACCATTTCCAGCCTCTCTTTGGTGGCTGACCCTGTTCCCCTGAGGTGGGCGCCCACACGAAGATTTTCCTCTACGGTGAGATGTCCGAATACCCTTCTTCCCTCAATGATCTGGAAGATCCCCCGCTTAGAGATCTCTTCGGCGGAAAAATGATGGATCTTCTCTCCCATGAACTCGATGCTTCCGTCCGTCACCTCGCCATCTTCATGCTTGAGCAATCCTGAGATGGATTTGAGGGTGGTCGATTTGCCTGCCCCATTGGCCCCAAGGAGGGCAACAATTCCTCCGTGGGGTACCTCGATGGAAACCCCCTTCAACACGAGGATGACTTCGTGATACATCACCTCGACATTATTCAGTCTGAGAATGACATTATTCGATTTCTGTTCCAAGGCGTTGCCTCCTTAGTAGCCAAGCCACCCCGCCCATCTGTCAGGATACTTAGCTCTCATGTCAATTTCCCCTACGGTTTGAGGTTTGCCCTTCACGACCCGGCCTACCTTTACGATCGAGCTGTAACGGTGGTCTGTCGGTGTGAGGGTAACCAGCTGGCCGCCGAATTCCTTCAAACCGGGCCAGTCCTTAAATGTCTCGAAGGCTTCTTTGATTCCGGGGCCGTTCAGTTTTCCGGCCTTGTCCGCCCGTTTCATCGCTTCAACGGCCATCCCGACTTTTACCCAGCCCTGAACGGTCCGAATGAGACGGTTTTCCAGCGGGATGCCGGGATTCAACTTTTTGGCATATTCCACCACTCTGCTCTTCGCAGGATATTCATCGATAAAAAGAGCGCAACCGAGCAATCCGATCGCTCCCTCTGCCGCCGTTCCGGCGAGTTTAGGAAGGTTTTCATCAAACCCCCAGTTATTGATGATGTGGTCTGCTCCTAGCGCCAGTGCATGGGAGTCTTTGAGTGCTGCGGACACGGACATGGTCGTGTTGCCGTGCCACACTAAATTTGCGCCAAAGCCCTTCGCTGTTAAAACCTGGCTCTTTGTATCCAGGGCCGTCAGTGCGACATGTTGATCGGGGCCGATATCAAACCCCAGGATGGTTGCCTGCTCTTTGATGGCTTTAATCGGAGCAGTGGCATAGGGGGAGTCCGTGGCTATGAAACATACGAACTTTGGCTTTACCCCTTTCTCCCTGAGCGCTTTCCATTTCGGATCTTTCATCCACACTTCATCAAACCAGTACTGGATGGCCCCGCGGGCGTTTGTTGAATAGTCGGTTCCATAGACGAAGTTGTAAGGGGTCTTCTTGGGGTCGCATAGGTGGCCGGAAAACGAACTGGAGAGATAAGGCATTTTGTCGGCATTAATGGTCGGAGAGAGGGCTTCAGTATCACCTGTTCCCCATCCAAGAACCATGGCCACTTTATCGTAATCCCGGAAGCGTTTGTATGTCGTGATGGCTTCAGGAACCCGGTATCCATAGTCATATTGGAATAATCGAATCCTTTTGCCATTAATGCCACCGGCATCGTTAAAGTATTGGGTTGCTTCCCGAACGCCCAGAGCCTCGTCCTTGCCCACATCAGAAGTGGCTCCGGTTGTATCCTGGAGAGCCCCGAGTTTTACCTCCTGACCGATAGCCCAAGAAGTAATGAAGCATAGAACAAAGCATGTACAAATGATCATTTTGATTCTCATTGTTCACCTCCCGTTAGAGTTAAATCAAACAACAGAATGATTACTTACCCAATCTTACTCCCACCATCCGATGACGGAGCACCACCTCCTTTTTTAGTGATTGGTAAATCATGATTCGTAAATTTGTAGCGTCGACATTTACTGCCGACGGAATTCTTTCGCCCTCAGTAAATGAGGGCGCTACTACAATTTTCTTCAACACGATTCACGAATAACGATTCACGCTAATATGAAAACGGCCACAGGTTAAAGTAATTCTTAATCTGCCACCAGCGGTATGATAACCCGTTGGGTTCATAGATGAGAAAGAGGGCGATGGCCAGACCGAAGGCGGCCTCTTTCACATAGAGAAATTTTTCTAAGAGAAGAGGCAAGAAAGGCATAATATTTACAAAGAATGGATTCTGCGTGAGAATGAATATGAGAAAT
>VGSD01000590.1 GCA_016875155.1 Deltaproteobacteria bacterium
CTGCACAACGTCCAGAGCCATCAATTTTGCGCCCACCTCCCTGGCGGACTGGATGATGGCCATCCCAATGGGGCCGGCACCGATCACCAGGACCGATTCTCCTATCTCGACCTGAGCGCGCCTTACGGCATGGGCACCGATGGCAAGGCACTCTGCCATGGCCAGTTGGTCAAGGTTGAGCTTTTCGGATTTCAGGAGATGGTCGAGAGGCACGCTCAAGTATTCGGACATTCCTCCATCCCGCTGGATACCGAAAAGGTTTAGCCGGGTACAGCAATTGGTCTTTCCCATTGTGCAAGCGACGCAATGTCCGCACTCGAGATAGGGAATGACAGCCACGAGATCACCTTGTTTAAACCCATAAGGATTTTCCCCTACCTGTGCCACCTCACCTGAGATT
This sequence comes from Deltaproteobacteria bacterium, assembly GCA_016875155.1. The sequence goes on from VGSD01000590.1 coordinate 401, forward strand.
TCATGACCGAGGACTCTTGGATAGGTGAAGTAGGGCTGCTCTCCCTTAAAGGCATGGAGGTCGGTTCCACAGATGCCGACACGTCGGACACGAATCAAAGCCTCACCTGATTTTACCTCAGGAAGATCGGCCTCTTTCATCTTCAATTGCCAGGGTTTTTCACAGACGACGGATTTCATGTTTTTCCTTTCTGAGGTTTAAGCTCCATTATAAAATCCCCCTCAATCCCCCTTTTCCAAAGGGGGATAATAGTGGGTTCTCCCCTTTAGCAAAGGGGAGTTAGAGGGGATTTTCCAAAAATTATAACTCCATTAGGGTTTAACTAACGGACTACCCGACTAACGACTAAGGACGATCTATCCAATTAGAGATGACCCCCGTGGCGAGCTACGATTTCATCGATGGAGTCGTGATGGAATCCGGCGAGACGGGTGAGCGCATCCGCCCAGACGTCTTTATCGCCAGCGTCAATCTCGATGACTTTTGCGAGGACTTCACGGACCACCTCATTCGGGATCACAACCTGCCCGTCATTATCAGCGACGATGAAGTCCTGATCGTGTATGATCACGTTTCCGATCTTGATCGATTCACCCACAGAGAAAGCTTCCGTACGGAAGGCAGAGTCAGTCGGAAGGGTACCTGTCCCATAAACAGGGAATTTGCCTGCCTTGAGGAGGGCGGTTCGAATCTTTTTGATATTGATTTTCGATGCCTTCTTCCCAAGCGCCATCTCCAGAGAGCGGAGAGAGCGGGCATCAAAAGACCCGTGGCGAAAGTAACTGTTAATCTGATGGGTGTCACGGGTGGGTCCATTAATCACTGCACCGACAGCGCCATAAGAGAGTGAGAGCGCTGTCAGGAGTCCTCCCCAGACGCCCCCGCACTTTTTCTCGTTCTCCTCCGCATTTGGGAACTCATCGTCAATGGGCGTATCGATCACCGCAACGTCGCCAGGCTTCAGGGTTCGAATGAAAGCGATCTCTCCTTCATAGGGGTTGGCTTGATAGGATGGAGAATCAGGATTGCGAACAATACGAAAGGCAGCCGTATGGGCGGCACCAAAAACCCGGTGCTGGAGATCCGTTTCAGCACCAGCGAGGTAATGAATCTCCATCGGCAGATAATAGCGGTCTCCGCCAGGTTTCTGGATGCCGAGCTTGTCGAGGCTGTCACTGGCATAGGCGGAGTTGATGATGGAGATGGCGAAACGCATGCGTTTATCTTTCAGAAGTTCCTGACAAGTGATCTTTTTCATAAGACATCTCCTCTTTTTTTATCGTTTCTTCAATGCCATTTTATCTAACTTACTTCTTTTTTAGCAACTCTTTTTGGTATGACTGATCTCTTGTTGGAATTGGATTGAGACGATTCTATTGAAGTTCGCATAAACAAAGGAACACCCTATTTTCCCCTCATGGGTAGGGGCGACTCCAGTCGCCCTGATTTCGGGAGGCTGAAGCCTCCCCTACTCCGGGTGGACATACCCAAAATAAGTTCCATTACTTTTGTGATCCTCAATAAGAGATGCTCATTGACAAAAGGAGTCATCTCACATATAAGTGGTTCAAATACGGATGGATTGTTACAACAGTCAAATGGCCTCCAATCAGATCAGGAGACCATCAAACACAAAGGAGAAGACTATGGATATTCGATATGCCATTCATCCCGACCAAATGAAGCTTTTGGATACGACCGGAATGAGAAAACATTTTCTAATTGAAAACCTCTTTGAAAAGGACAAGACGACCATGGTCTACAGCCATGTCGACAGAATCATCGTGGGGGGAGCCTGTCCGGTCGCCTCAGAATTGAAACTGGAGGTGACCAAAGAGTTGGGAGTGG
>VGSD01000591.1 GCA_016875155.1 Deltaproteobacteria bacterium
CACAGCATTGACGAGCCGGTCGGCTCCCACCTCCGCGGGATGGTCATAAATGACGGGCATTCCAATCTCAATCCCCAATCCAACGATCAGCGGTTTGACATGAAAATATTTTTCTGCCATTCCCTGTAACATATCCAGAACCGGTGGAACGACAGAGGAGATGATCAGCCCTTCGAAGTCTCTCATGTTGAGATGATCAAACAGAAAGAGATCCCGGAACAAGATGCCCCATTCATCGGCCGTCTTTCCTCTTTCCGTCGCAATCCGCCAGTGATCGACCAGAACTTTCCCATCATAGACCCCGAGGACCGTATTCGTATTTCCCACATCAATGACCAGCAACATAAAACCTCCTTTAGTCTTATAGTCGTTAGTCTTTTAGTCATGTAGTCAAGAACTGATTTGACCATGAGACTATGCGACTATTCGACTATGAGACTATACGACTATCTTCTATATTCGACATCTCCTGCCACAACTCTCTTTCGTTCTCCACGTTTTGTTTCTATGATCAAAGCCCCATCTGAGTCCACATCAATCGCCCTGCCTGCGATTGTTTCACCGAAGGAGGTCATCTTGACCCGTCGCCCTTTGATTTGAGCCCACCTCCTCCACGATTCCAGAATGACATTTCCACCCTCTTTCAGAAAAACAGTATACCATTGTTCCAATCCCCGGAGGAGAGAGGCAAGAAAATCCTTTCTCGAAACCCCCTCCCCCATCTCTCTTTTCATCGAAGTCGCAATCGAACGAATCTCTTTCGGAAACATCTTTTCGTCAATATTGAGGTTCACACCAATCCCAAGAATGATAAAGTGGATCCGATCCGTTTCGGACTTGATCTCATTGAGAAGACCCGCCATCTTCCGGCCATTCAGGAGAATATCGTTCGGCCACTTGATCAATGGCCGGAGACCAGAGGATTTTTCAATGGCCTCTGCTGTAGCGACCGCCGCCATCAGCGTGATGAGCGGAGCTTGATGAGGGGAAATCTCAGGCCGGAGAATCACCGAGAGATAGAGATTTAAATAAGGAGGCGAAAACCAGTTCCTTCCGAGCCTTCCCTTTCCCTTTGTCTGAGATTCTGCGATGACGATCTCTCCTTCCTCTGCACCCCGGTTAGCCAGGTCATAAGCCTTGGAGTTTGTTGAGTCAAGCGCATGGAAATAATGAATCGTTTTGCCCAACCATTTTGTCTTTAAAAGAGGTTTAACTTCCGGAGGAGCGAGAATATCAGGGGATTGAACCAACCGGTAACCTGAACGGGTCGACGCCTCAATCTCATAGCCAAGAGATCTCAGATGCCTGATTCTCTTCCAGATGGCTGTCCGGCTAACTTTTAAACGATGACTTAACTCTTCACCAGAAAGAAAAGTTAAAGCGTTTTTCTTGAGGAGACTAAGGATCTCTTCATCCATCATAGGTATCAACTGCTAAAAAGTCCTTTGGTTAAGGCAACGAGGCCCGTTTTGTTTATAAAAGGCTATGTCTATCGTTGTCGAAGCCCGTATCGATGCTCGTTTATCGAAACTGGATACTCGGTTTTTTATCGAACTTCGAGCTTCGTGTTTCGAACTTCGATACGAGCATCTTCAACGTAAGACTTTTTTTATAAACGTTACCGTTTACCGATACGGGCATCCTTACCGTTGCCGTTAGACGAAAACCTTATTTCCTAACTGATCATCCGATCATACCGTGAGAACTGCATCGAAAAAGTCCCCCGGCCCTGCGTCAGTGATCTTAAGTCCGTGGAGTACCCGAACATCCGGGTCAACGAAGAAATGGCTCTGATCATGGCGATCTTTCCCTTTGGGGTGATCGCTTCGACTGAGCTTCGTCGTGCTTTTAAATCTCCCACCACCTCTCCCATGAATTCCTCCGGGACGATGATGTTCACCTCCATCATCGGTTCCATCAAAACCGGCTGTGCCTTCCGGCAGGCCTCTCTTAAGGCATTCGAGGAAGCGATCTTGAGGGCAAGCGGAGAGGGATGATTCGGATCTGCATTAGCCTTCAAGAGCGTAATACGAAGATCGGTCAGAGGATATCCCATGACCACCCCGACCGTGGAACCCTCTCTGGCTCCTTCTTCGATGGAAAGAAGCCATTCGGCTGGCAGCTCTCCTCCAGAGATCTCGGAATGAAATTCGATCCCCTTTCCCCTGCCGTTTGGCGAAATACGCAAGAAAACCTCCCCGAAAAGCTTGGCCTCCTCCATCTCCCTGGCAAATTTGAAGGAAGCCTC
>VGSD01000592.1 GCA_016875155.1 Deltaproteobacteria bacterium
GGATCTCCTGATATGGCCAATATTTTAGGAGGATAAAGTGGAGGCAGTTAAAATACGTCTGGAAAATATCTCTAAAACCTTCCTTCATCGTGTCAAAGGAGAGGTCTCTGCGGTCAATCAGGTCAGCCTTGATGTTCAGCCAGGGGAGTTTTTGACCATGCTGGGTCCCTCCGGATGCGGAAAGACGACCACCCTTCGAATGATTGCCGGTTTCGAAAGACCGGACAAAGGCCGTATCTTCATCGGAGAAGAAGATGTCACAGACCTCATGGTCAACCAGCGAAACATTGGCTTTGTCTTCCAGAACTATGCCCTCTTTCCCCATCTCTCTGTTTTCGAAAATGTGGCCTATGGACTGAAAGTGAAAGGGATGGAAAGAACACCGATCGAGAGGGCAGTCAACGAGGTTCTCGAACTCGTAGGGCTAAAAGGGTTTGAACGACAGTTCCCTCATCAACTTTCAGGAGGTGAACAGCAAAGGGTGGCACTGGCAAGGGCTGTGGTGATCCAGCCGCGGGTCCTTCTCTTTGATGAACCTCTCTCCAACCTGGATGCCAAGCTCAGGGTCTATATGCGGGGTGAAATCCGGCGACTCCAAAAAACCCTCTCCATCACAGCCGTCTATGTGACTCACGACCAGGAAGAAGCCATGGCCGTCTCAGACCACATCGCCGTGATGAACGAAGGCAGGATCATCCAAATTGGAACTGCTGAGCAACTCTATCTCAAACCAGACTCTCCCTTTGTGGCGCAGTTCATCGGCAAGATCAACGTCTTCCCTGCTGAGATCAAAGCGATTGCGGATAATCAGGTGATCCTTCAACTTTTTCAAAAGGAGTATCAGGTTTCAAGAGGTTCACACCAGGTTAAGCCTGGGGAAAAGATTAATATTTTTGTAAGACCAGAAACAATCATCCTGACAAAATCTTCTGATGAAGGGGCATTGAAGGCGACGATTATGGAAAGAGTATTTTTGGGCGAGAAAGTGGACTACCTTATTCAACTGGATGGCCATCTGGTCAATGCCACTTCCTATGATCCGCTTAGGCAGGGATCGTTTTCCCCCAATCAGGAAGTAGGAATCCGTTTTCACCCTGAGGCCATTCAAATTTTAAAGGAAGAGAGAAAGAGAGATTGATGAAGCGATTACTACTTCTTTTCATTTGGGCAGGAATGATAGGGATGGGATGGGATATCACACCCTTACATGGGCAAGGGATCATCCATGGAGCAGATTCTGTTTTTGAGAAAGAAGGGATCACCATTTTGTGGGCAGTCCTCAAAGGAAAGACAGAGGAAAGCACATGGGTGGTGATCAAGGTGATTCGCTCTGAAGAAAATCCCCCTCCCTTTCAATTTTTCAGCGTAGAAGCCGAAGATCCCTTTTCAAAAGCAAAGGAATGGGTTACCAGAGGAGTCAAATTAGAAAAAGAAAAACTGATTAGAAGTCCGCGTTCCTCGTTCATTGATAAAACATCCCGGAGAATCATCTTCTACCGAAACCAAGAAGATTTTTTAAAAGAAAATCCAATGATGGTTGTTTTTTACCTAGGCGTACCCGATACATCTCCCGAGCTACTCTCAGAAAAAGAGATGGAAGGGTACTTCAAAAAAGCTCTGGAGAGATTAAAAAAATAATTCGAAATCATGTACTAAGTACTTCCTGTACTCTACAGGTGAACAATTTTGTAAAGCATACTTCATTTCAAGCCATAATACTCACGGGAAATTTTTTGATTGACTTGTTCGGCATTCAATGATATTTATTGCACGTAATAACCCACCTGTACCTAATTAACCTCACAACCTCACCTCTAACCTTTTGGAGTGAAATATGAAAAGGGGTTTTCAGAAGGTGCCAATATGAAGCCTCCAAGGGGAGGTTATCTTCCCTTTGGAGGTGCCTTACTTGATCTTGCCTTCCATAAATTAGACTACATCTGAGAATAAGTCACGAAATAGTTCTTAAACCTTAAAACCGGAAGGAGGGATTGCGATGGTGCGAAAAATAATCATTTCGTTATTCATGGTGATGGCAATTTTTTCTTTTAATTCAGCAGGAGCTCAAGTCACAGTTGTAGGACAAAATAATCCAACCACTGACATCCAGGCAGTTCAGAAAGCTGTCGATCAAGGGGGAATCATCAATCTGAAAGGAACATTTGACTTTGGGGATAAAGGAAGAGTGAATATCACAAAGGATGTGAAGATTGTCGGTGAAACAGACCAAAAAGGAGGTCCTGCAACT
>VGSD01000593.1 GCA_016875155.1 Deltaproteobacteria bacterium
TCGTGATCAGAAATTCAACCTCCAAGATTGTATCCGCAGATCTCGATGCGATGATCGTTTATCTCCACTCCCTCCCCCGCCTCGAGAAGGAATGACCCTCAACACTTAATCACTGACGATATTAGACTAAATAGCAGGTGTCGTCCCCAATCAGGGATTAATTTCTCAATTGCCCTAAATTTAATATTTTATTTAAATCTTGATGATTTTGCCTTCGATTTTTTCTCCTATGGTTAGAATCCCAAGGGTGGCACCATGCCAGAAAGAGCGTGTGGGAGAGCCTGGATTAAAGAAAAATAATCCCTTGTTTTGGTGATTGGCAGGTGTATGGGTATGGCCATAGACGATCGCATCCACGTCATCAAATTCATCTCTGATCCTCGATTCGATTCCAAAGGGTGCTCCGCCTCCGTGAATCAAACCTATCCGAAATCCCTCTAATTCAACGACCTGCTTCTGTGGAAAGGCATTTCGGATCTTAAAAGGGTCCATATTCCCGCAAACAGCAATCAACTCTTTCAATCCTGAAAGGTACTCTGCAACAGACCAGTCTACAAAATCTCCGGCGTGGAGGATCTTCTCAACATCCCCGAAATGGAATTCTATCATCTTCTTAAATTCCAAACTCAGTTCACTCAAATGGGTATCTGAAAGAACGCCTATCTTCATATCAAACTCCGTGATCAATAAAAAAAGCAGAACCTCAATCAGATAGAAAATAAGTCTTTGGTTAAGGTAAGGGTAAACCTACCTGCCGCAAGCAGGGATGCCGGTTTCGTCTGTAGATTATGGTAACGTTTCTAAATCATTGGCCATAACCTTTATCCTTAGACCAAACTGGCCTCCTAACCTTAACCCTAATCCTGAACGAAGGCCATTTCCATGGTCCGCGGAAAGTCAGGTGGCCATGACCATTGTAAAAAAAAGGGACGTGTTAATCAACCCCGTACATTTCCTTTTTAGTGCGGATCTGGGTTATAATGAGGTTGTGGCGATCGGTCGAAAAAAGAAGGCCCTTGTCCATATTGCTAAAGAGGACCTCCACCTCGATGAAGAATCTTACCGCCAGATTCTGAAGGGAGTGGCAGGGGTGGAGAGTTCAACCCAGTTAAGCACAGAGGGATTTGAAAAGGTGATGAAACGTTTTCAGGAGATGGGGTTTAAAGGCCTCCTCCCCTATCCCTATCATCCTGCCCCAAAAGGCAGGCTCATCCCTTCGGACAGCCCTCAGGGTCTGGAAACGATTACCCAGAGCCAGAACGATTTTATCTCTTATCTGCTGGGGGAGTTGAAGTGGGAGGAAGGTCACTATCACGCATTCTGCAAGCGTATCATTAAAAGCACTGAGCCAAGGACAAAACGAGATGGTCAGAAAATCATCATCGGTCTGATGGCCATATTGAGAAAGAGGTCTTTGGCTCAAAAAAGGCATCCTATCAAGGATGAAAAGTAGGAGGCCTGATTAATACCAGGAGAGAGCTATGAAAAAATATATTCTCATCGGTCTGGCAGTTCTATTGATCGCTTCAATGGGGCTTGTCACCCTTAGCAAGGAGAAAGTCCCTCCCTTCATTGAAATGGAAGTGAAGGGGGTTCGGATTGATCCTGCGAGTCAGACCCCGGTTGTCATCCTTGCCGATAAGGACGGGAAAAAAGCGCTCCCCATCTGGATCGGTCTTCTTGAAGCCAATGCCATCGATAAGGAACTTAAACAAGTCTCCTCTCAAAGGCCCATGACCCATGACCTGCTCCATTCTATTCTGAAACAGACGCAGGTGACGGTGAAAGAGGTAAAGGTGGTCGATCTAAAAGAACAAACCTACTATGCCACCCTTTATCTCACATTGAATAAAAAACTGATTGAAATCGATGCCCGACCGAGCGATGCCATCATCCTCGCACTCAAATCGAAAGTCCCGATTCTTGTCTCCGCCAAAGTTCTGGAGCAACAGGGGTTTCCCCTTTCCAGAGAGGAAGGAATGGTGGAACGGCATGGAATCCGGATTCAGGAGCTCACTCCCTCGCTATCCTCTCACTTCAATTTTAAGGGGCAAAAGGGAGTCCTCGTTTCAGAGGTGCTGTCAGGCAGCGCTCCTGAAACCTCTGGAGTTAAGGCAGGGGACATCATTACTAAAATCAATCAAAAAGAGGTGGGAAGCATTCGGGAATTTGAAGAGACCTTCGATAAGGTGAAGACAGGCAGTACGGTTCGGATTCAGCTCTTTAGAGATGAAAAATTTCAGGA
>VGSD01000594.1 GCA_016875155.1 Deltaproteobacteria bacterium
AATCCGTTTAAGACAACCGGAGGATTAAACCGCGATGTTTACAAGGCCATGATGAAGGAGATTTCGGATAAAGGAGTGACTCTTTATGATCTTCCTTCGGCTGAAGCGGAGAAATGGTATGAAGGCTTCAGGGAGGTCACTCGAAAGTGGGTCGTTGATCTCGAAGGGAAAGGGCTTCCTGCAAAAGAGGTCGTCCGGATGTATAACCAGGAATGCGAAAAGAGAGGCGTTAAGGTGGTTGCCTTTCCGCGCGAGTGGGCTTAAAGATTAAAATAGTGAATCAGTGAACAGAGGGAAGGGGCGACATGGAGGTCGCCCCTTCTCTATTATTATCGGTCTCCCAACCTCTCACTTAACCCCTCCCTACCTCCCCTTAATTTAAGGGGAGGCGAGGTGGGGTTAGGGGGATGAGTGGGAGATATCATTATCTGCAGCGGAAGGTCAATCACTCATGAATCTCAAAAATCTGATCCAGCGGATCAATTATTATGTGTGTGGGGTGGGGGTCTGTTTGCTCCTTCCGTTGATGCTTCTAACCACAGTGGATGTGGTGGGAAGAAAATTTTTCGCAAAAACCGTCCCAGGTGCCTTTGAATTATCCGAATATATCCTGGCTGTCTTCATCCTGCTTGGGGCGGCGTATACCCAGCAGGTGAAGGGACATGTGGGGGTCAATTTTTTAACCTCCAGGTTTTCTCCCCGCCTTCAAGCGCTCTGCAGCATCCTTACTCTGTTACTCAGCCTTTTCATCATTTCGATTGTTATCTGGCAGGGTTGGATCGAGGGGATTCGGGAACGGACCGTCTCAGACATGTTACGAATTCCCCAGTACCCTTTTCGGTTGCTCGTTGCCATCGGAGGGTTTCTCCTCTGGCTGGAACTCCTCCTCGACCTGATTGATTCGTTCGGGAAATTGAAAGGGAGGCCAACATGAGCCCGATTACAGCCGGTATTCTTGGAAGCCTTCTTCTGGTCTTTCTCCTCTTTTTAGGGATGCCCATCGCCTTTGTCATGATGTTGGTTGGATTTCTGGGGATCAGTTATTTAGCCTCGGTCAATGCAGCTCTCCCTGTGATCGCCAAAACCGTGTATGAAACAGCCTCCTTCTATCCGTATACCATCATTCCTCTCTTCATCCTGATGGGAGGATTTGCAGGAAATGCAGGCATCACTCGAGAACTTTACGCCACCTTTGATAAGTGGTTCAGGAGAATGCCGGGTGGACTGGGAATTGCCACGATCACCGCCTGTGCCTTTTTTGCGGCTCTGAGCGGTTCCTCCGTAGCTGCTTCTGCCGCCATGGGAACGATTGCCATTCCCGAGATGAGACGATTTAACTACTCTCCCAGGTTAGCCGTGGGCGCTGTGGCTGCTGGCGGAACGCTCAGCTTTCTCATTCCGCCCAGTTTGGGTTTTGTGGTCTATGGGATGTTGACCGAACAGTCCATTGGAAAGCTTTTGATCTCCGGGATTGTTCCCGGGATTCTCCTTTCCCTTGCTTTTATTGCCATCATTCTTTTTAAAGTCAAAATGGATCCGAGTTTGGCGCCCTCCAATCCCCAGTCGGTCAGTTTTAAAGAAAAATTATTGGCCCTGAAAGGAATCTGGGAGACGGTTCTTGTCTTTGCGATTGTGATGGGCGGCATCTATATGGGCTTCATCAATCCCACAGAAGCAGGGGCCATAGGCGCTTTAGCCCTTTTTATCATCATCTTATTGAAGAGAAGGTTGACTCTGCGAAATCTGTCCAGTTCTCTTTTTGAGGCAGCCCGGATTTCTGTTCTTGTTCTATTTTTAGTGGCAGGGGCAAATGTGTTCAGCTATTTTTTAGCCCTTTCGACCATTCCCATGGCGGTCTCTTCCTGGATGGCAGGGCTGGAGGTCTCCCGGTATGTGATCCTTACCATCATCATATTGATCTACCTGATACTTGGCTGCTTTCTTGATGCGATCTCGATGATGGTGCTCACCATGCCCGTCATCTTTCCGGTCATCAAGGCGTTGGGTTTTGACCCCATCTGGTTTGGGGTGATCTGTGTGATCATGATGGAGGCGGGGCTCATCACGCCACCCGTCGGGCTGAATGTCTATACGCTTGCGGGTGTGGTCAAGGATGTTCCCATGCAGACGATCTTTCGCGGGGCCGCCCCTTTTCTTCTATCGATGATAGCAGTCGTCATCTTGATCACTATTTTCCCAAAGATCGTTCTTTTTCTGCCCTCAATGATGGGAAGGTAGAGT
>VGSD01000595.1 GCA_016875155.1 Deltaproteobacteria bacterium
ATTCCAATTAATTTGAAAAGGAGGGAAAGAAGATGGCAAAGAAGATTTTAATTGTGGATGACGATCCGGATTTGGTGGAAGCGGTTACCATGATTCTGGAATCGAAGAATTATGACGTTGCCGCCGCTTATGGTGGAATTGAGGGACTGCAGAAGGCAAAGAGTGAGAAGCCGGATCTCATCGTCCTCGATGTGATGATGCCGGACAAGGATGGATATGCAGTTTGCAAGGAATTGAAGGCCGATCCTAAATTGAGCCGGATCCCTGTTCTCCTTCTGACGGCAGTCGTCTCAAAAATATCTACAACCCGTTACACCCAACAGATGGGCCTCGAGACAGAAGCAGACGATTACATCGATAAGCCTGTCGAGCCCGAAGTTCTGGTAAAAAGGATTGAAGCCCTGCTCTCCAAATGATAAACCGCAAAGTGCAGAGAGCATAGAGCATATTGTTCTGCCCTATGCCCCATGCTCCATGCCCTATGCGTTTCAAAGAGGATGCGATGCCTGCTCCAGTCAATATTCTTGTCATTGACGATGAACAGATTATGAGGGATGGTTCTTCCCGTATCCTTTCCAAGGATGGCTGGGGAGTGATCACTGCCGAGAACGGGCAACAGGGACTGGACGTGATTAAGGGTCGGCCCGATCAGATCGATGTCATCCTTCTGGACCTCATGATGCCGGGGATGAGTGGAATGGAAGTTCTCGACCACATCCGATCGATTAACCTAAATCTCCTCGTCATCGTCATCACTGGCTATGCTACAGTGGAATCCGCTGTCGAGGCGATGAAAAAAGGGGCTTATGACTTTATCCCTAAACCCTTCACACCTGATCAGCTCCGGATTGTAGTTAGAAGAGCCTTGGAGAAGAGAAGTCTTCAAAAGGAGGCGGAATTCCTTCGACAGGAGCGTGAGCGATCGCTCCGGGATATTGCTACGGAAAAATCAAAGATCAAAACAATCATTAACTGTATGGGGGATGGGGTCTTGGTCTGTGACCGGGAAGGATGTATTGTTCTATCAAATCCCGCGGCCAGCCGGATGCTGAAGGTTTCTGAAGCCTCCCTGATCGGAAATCTCCTCTCCCAGTGTAACCTCGATTCGGAACTCTCAAAGACGATCGAGGAGAGTTTAAGGTCCAAAGATCATAATTATACCTCCGTTTCTCAGGAATTGGGCATTGGTGATTCCGGAGAAAGTTTTTTACGCGCCCACACCGCACCAGTGCGGGATGACCTCGGCGAAACCATCGGTTCTGTGACTGTGCTTCAGGACATCAGCCATTTAAAGGAACTGGACAAGATGAAGTCAGAATTCATCGCCATGGTCACCCATGAACTGCGGGCGCCCATTGCGGCAGTGGAACAACAATTGACAGTCATCCTCAATCGCATGGCTGGCGAAATCTCAGAAAAACAGGAGAAGCTTCTGTCCCGCGCCAAGGAGAGAACGAAAGGGCTCCTCACTCTGATTAAAGACCTTCTCGATTTTTCCAAAATCGAAGCGGGAAGAATGGTACAGTATAAGGAACCGCTCACGCTTCAAGAGATCATTCAGAAGGTGGTGGACCTGATGAAGGCGGAGGCTGAAAACAAGAAGATCGATCTCGAGTTCCCCGCCCCTTCTCAAAATCCTCTCATCCAGGCAGACCGCAACAGTATGGAAGGAATCTTTACCAATCTCATCTCCAATGCGATCAAATACACTCCGGAGGGAGGAAAAGTCCTGATCGCCCTGACCGAAGAGGGAGGGTTTGCTAAAGCCACGGTTTCAGACACGGGCATCGGCATCAAGAGGGATGATCTTCCAAGAATTTTCGATAAATTTTATCGTGTCAAGACAGTGGAGACTCGTCAGATCGTCGGCACTGGCCTCGGCCTTTCTATCGTCAAGAGCATTGTGGAGGCTCACCTCGGTTCCATCTCCGTGGAGAGCGAGGAAGGAGGAGGAACGACCTTCACTGTTTTTTTGCCAAAAGAATTGAATCCTCCGACCTCATAAACATGCAATGGACTGCCCTCTTCGATCATCCTGAAACTAATCTTTATTAAAACGTTTCTGCAATCCGAAATTCCTATACTACATTGGGAGAAGTTACCATTTTAGAGATGATTTTCGAGAAAATGTTTAAAACATTTTCCTAAGTCAATTCGGAGGATAAGGGGGACGATGGGGAAGCAGGCCCATTTTAATAGTAACGTTTCTCTTCGATATGGTCTTCGGCGAGGTTGATGCCC
>VGSD01000596.1 GCA_016875155.1 Deltaproteobacteria bacterium
GTGGAGGGAGATTCAGCAGGCGGGTCTGCAAAACAGGGGCGCGATCGCGCCACCCAGGCGATCCTTCCCATCAAAGGGAAGATCCTCAATGTGGAGAAGGCAAGGTTTGATAAGATGCTGGCCAATGAGGAGATTCGAATCCTCATCTCAGCCTTGGGCGCGGGCATCGGGAAGGAGGATTATGATATCCATCGAATTCGTTACCACCGCATCATCATCATGAGCGATGCCGACGTGGATGGATCGCATATCCGAACCCTGCTCCTCACCTTCTTCTATCGCCAGATGCCGGAGGTGATCGAAAAGGGATTTCTCTATATTGCTCAACCCCCACTCTTCAAGGTCACAGAGGGAAAGAGCGAGACCTATATCAAGAACGAGGAGGAATTCAACCGGTACCTGATGAACCGGGCCATCGCGAAAAGCGAAGTGACGGTGGAGAAGACAAAGAAGAAACTGGCTGAAAAGAAGCTGACTGTATTACTCGAAAAGATATATCTCCATCACGACTTGACACAGAGACTCCAGAAAAAGGGGACCCCCAGGTCCCTTCTCAACCTCCTCATCGAACAGGGAGTCCGGAGCAAAACGACGTTTGAGGAGAAAGGGAAAGTCGCCGATCTCCAGAAACGTCTGAGAAAGGTCGGGTTTGAAGTCTTCGATCTTTACCGGGATGAAGAATATAACCTCTACGGCTTTGAGGTGCAGGAGTCCAATGGAGGGAAAAGCCTTCGATGCCGTGTCCAATGGGATCTCATCGCATCGGTCGAATACCGAAACCTCTTTCAGGTTTATCAGGAGATTCAGGAAATCGCACCGCCTCCCTACACCCTGGTGGAGAAGGGAAAGCAGGTGATGATTGAGAGAATGGAAGGTCTTCTTGAATCGCTGAGCCATCTGGGAAGGGAAGGGCTCTCCATCCAGAGATATAAAGGGTTGGGAGAAATGAATCCCGAACAACTCTGGGAGACGACGATGAATCCTGAGAAACGGACCCTTCTCAAGGTGAGAGTGGAGGATGCGATCGAGGCGGATGAAACCTTCAGCATCCTGATGGGAGATGAGGTGGAACAGCGCCGCCACTTCATCGAAGAGAACGCCCTCTTTGTCCGGCGCCTCGACATTTAGTTAGAAAATAAGGGTTTCGTCCAACGGCAACGGTGACGATACCCGTATCGTCATTCGGTTACGGTCTTCGGCTTAAGAATTTGACGTGACCGCCAGACTCTAAACGAAACGCCTGCCTGCCCCGCCCTCGGTCTATTAATAGTGCGGGACCGGGGCCGGTAGGCAGGGGCTTCGTAACCGTAACCCTAACCACAGTGCCCACAGGATTCATAATTCGCGAATGCCCCTGGGCACAGAGCATTAACTCGAAAAGGAGAAGGAGAGCGATGCTCACCGTTGGAGTAACGGGAGGGGTGGCCAGTGGCAAGACAACAGTCTGCAGGGTCTTTGTAGAAGAAGGGGCACACCTCATCGATGCAGACCGGATTGCCAGGGAGTTGGTTGAGCCCCGCCGCCCTGCATGGAGGGAACTCATACGGACCTTTGGAAAAGAGATCCTTCAAAAGGATGGAACCATCGACCGGAAGAAATTGGGGGATATCGCATTTTCGAAATCCAGACAGAGAAGATTATTGAATGAGATCCTTCATCCCCGGATCGAAAAGGAGATGGGGAAGAAGGCAAGACAGATCAAACGCAAAGATCCTCATACCATCATCATCTTCGACGTCCCCCTGCTGATGGAGACAGGGTTTCATCAAGAGGTGGACAAAGTCGTGGTCGTCACCTCAAAAAAGACTCAGCAGATCGAGAGGCTCAAGAAGAGGGCGGGCATGAGCAAAGAGGAGACGCGGAGGATCATCGTCTCCCAGATGGCGATGGAGAAGAAGGTGAAGATGGCAGACTTCATCATTCGAAATGAGGGTTCCATCGCACAGACCCGCAGAAGAGCCAGAGAGGTATTTCAAGAATTGAGGAGGGCCGCCCTTCAGAAGAGAGAAGGAGACCGGCTGATCCGTAGATGAGGAGGAAAAGAGAAGGATTATGAACATCAAAGATTTGAAGAAGAAGAAGATCAATGAACTGACCAAGATTGCGAGGGAGCTCAATGTCGAAGGGGCAACCGGAATGAGGAAACAGGACCTCATCTTTGCCATCCTTCAAGCCCAGACAGAGAAGAACGGCTTGATCTTCGGGGAAGGGGTGCTCGAAATCCTGCCTGACGGCTTC
>VGSD01000597.1 GCA_016875155.1 Deltaproteobacteria bacterium
TGATCATGGAATACTCTGGACGTGGCCCAAAGGCAGAGATCGAGGAGACCGTCCGGCAGATGGCTATCGAGGGGATGAAAGTGCGGGGACGGGTGATCAAGGATCTCACTTCCATAGCGGTTGAGCATAGGGTGAAAAAGGTTGGCGCCACCCTGGCGGCTGTGGTTCTGTGGGAGAAAGAGGAGACAGAGTAAGGTAATAATGGGGTTTGCCAGGAAGGCTCTAAGTAGTCGTATCATCTCTTCCTGGCTTGATGATCAGCGGAAGATTTTAACAGTACTTTTCATCGAAACGATTTTTCTCACCGGAATTCCCTCAAGGTATACTTAGAATGAACCTTCCCTTCATAGAGCAGTCCTTCATTTCAGCCAAAACTTCTTTCAAGGAAGCAAAAGCAGTCATTCTCGGTTGCCCTTATGATGGTTCGGCCTCCTTTCGTCCAGGGGCTCGTTTTGGTCCTTCAGCAATCCGTAAAGCTTCATGGGGCATCGAAACCTACAGCCCCTATTTCAACAAGGATCTCACCCGTTTTTCGATTCACGATACGGGAGACCTTGAACTCCCTTTTGGAGAGAAAAGGATATCTCTCAATCTGATCCGGAAAGGTCTCAGGAAAATCCTTTCTGCAAATAAGTTCCCGATCCTGCTTGGAGGCGATCATCTCATCACCCTTCCAATCGTTGAAGAACTGGTCAGCATTTACCCGGATCTCCGTCTCATTCATATCGATGCCCATACGGACTTGAGAGAGGATTACCTCGGTGAAACCCTTTCCCATAGCACTGTGATGAGGAAAGTGGTTAATCGCCTGGGCAAGGGAAGATTGTTCCAGATCGGGGTCCGGTCAGGAACAGAAGAGGAATTTAAATTGGCCAAGAAGATGAAGTCCCTTGTTTCTTTAGATCAAGGTTCTTTGAAATCCATCGCGAAACGTCTCGCGGGGAGGCCGGTTTATGTCAGCCTTGATCTTGATGTAATCGATCCAGGCCTTCTTCCGGGTGTTGGAACGCCTGAACCGGGTGGTTTGACCTTCCAGGACATCCTATCCATTTTCAAAGGTTTACAAAACCTTCATGTCATTGGCTTCGACGTTGTGGAGCTCACTCCAGATTACGATCCAACCCAGATTTCCTCGGTCACTGCTTCTGTCATTCTCAGAGAAATGATTTTCGCATTCTGTCCTTAGAATCCTTTCAGCGAGGATGGCCATGAAAAAGGTATGGAATGAAAAGCGAGAACTTCTGAATCGGGAGCAAGTTGAAAAGATTCGTCTCCGGAGACTGCGAAAACAATTAAAATATTGCTATGCCCGATCCGAATTCTATAGACGAAAATTTGATGACATTGGTTTTCAACCTGAGGATATAAAGACCTGGGACGATTTCAGAAAGATTCCTCCCCTGATGGATAAGGAGGAGGAGAGACAGAGTCAGAAAGAATCGCTCGAGCGTTTCGGACATCCTTTTGGAATGCATCTCTGTTGCCCGCCAGAAAAGATCATCATTACCAAGGCAACCGGCGGGACGACTGGAATGCCGACTTTCACCTACTCTTTTACCCAGCATGATTTTGACCGTTGGAATGAAGGAACGGCTCGTGTTTTTTGGCTGGCAGGGATACGCCCTGGAGATCGGGTCCTCTTCTGCTTCCCCCTAAGCGGAGGATGGGCAGGAGGCATCGTTAAAACGCCTCTCCAATATATGGGCATCCTCTGCCTGGACCTCGGTGCTGAAACTCCTGTGGAAAAAATTGTTGAATATATCAGGATCCTCCGGCCTAATGCCCTGATGTCAACCCCCTCCTTTGCTGAAGGACTGATCGAAACATACGATAAGATGACCGGCAAACCCGTCTCAGAACTCGGGATCAAGAAACTCCTTTTGACGGGTGAACCGGGTGTTGGAATCCCTTCTATCCGTAAGCGCATGGAGGATGCTTTCGGAGGAAAATGGAACGACTATCTCATGATTAATAGCGAGGGTTTCTCAGGTTCCTGCATGGCTGAGGAATACCAGGGCCTTCACGAAGTGGCCCTTGACCTCAGTATCTGGATAGAGGACCTGATCGATCTGGATAACCATCAACTCATCGAGGTCAAAAACGGAGCAGTTGGAGAGGGACTGCTCACTTCTCTCGATCGGGAAGGGCTGCCTCTGATCAAATATCGCTTGGGAGATGTCATCCAGGTTTTCACTCATCCATGCGAGTGCGGATATCCAGGGCCTGGTTATCGGATCA
>VGSD01000598.1 GCA_016875155.1 Deltaproteobacteria bacterium
GAATCAAGATTGACCGCGAGGATCCCTACACCCGGCAGATCAGAAACTTCTGCGGGGTCATCCAGGGCACGGAAGCTCCAAAGATCGATGGGGTAGATGCCCGCAAAACACTCGAGGTCACCCTTGCGATTCAGAAATCAGGAGAGACAGGCCAACCCGTAGTCTTCTAACGCTCCATGACTGGAGGGCACTCCGGGGTTGTGTACATAATCTCCGGGAAAAGGACGGGGTAAGGGCTAAGGTTAGGAGGCCAGTTTGGGCAAAGGGCAAAGGTAGTGGCTGATGATTTAGGACCGATACCCTAACCCATAGACGAAACCGGCATCCCTGCCTACCGGCAGGCAGGTTTACCCTGACCTTAACCAAAGTTTTTGATTTATTCAGTCAGGAGGGAAGAATGGAAAAGGTAAGGCTCGGATTGATCGGTTTGGGGCTGATGGGGATTCCACATGCCAGAACCTTAATAAAAGTCCCAGAGTGCGATCTTGTGGCGGCGTCTGACGTTGACGAAAAACAAAAATCAGTCACAGAAGAACTCGGAATCAAATTCTTCCGGCGTTATGAGGAGATGATTGAAAAGGAAGGTCTGCAGGGTGTCATCCTCGCCGTTCCTAACCATCTCCATGCACCCATCGGCATTGCCTGCGCCCAGAAGGGATTGCATCTTTTTATCGAAAAGCCTATTGCGCAGAGCCTCTCTGAGGCGGACCGCATCATTGAGGCGGCAAAACAGAATAAGATCCGCATATTGGTGGGGCATCAGAGAAGATTTAGCAGTCTCGTTGAAAAGGCCCGTGAAATCGTCACCGGAGGCGAGTTGGGAAGAATGGTGGGCGTCACAGTCACATGGGCCCTGCTGAAGCCAGGGCCTTATTTCGAAGGGCCCCTGTCCTGGAGAAAGGAAAAGGGGGGTGGGCCGATCCTGATCAATCTGATCCACGAGATCGATAATCTCAGATATATCTGCGGTGAGATCGAAGAAGTCTATGCCCTGGTGAGCAACAGGATCAGGAGTTTCCCTGTGGAGGATACCGCCAGCATCACCCTGCGATTTAAAAACGGAGCATTGGGAACGATCTTCCTATCCGATTGCACGCCCTCTTTGATCTCCTGGGAAGGTGCGACCGGAGAAAATCCGTTGCTATACCATGATTTTGGAAACTGTTATAACTTCTTCGGCACAGATGGTTCATTATTATTTCCTCAAATGAAGAGACGCTACTATTCCGACCCTGAAAAGATTGGATGGAATTATCCCATCACGGAACAGGGATACAAAATGGTCAGGGAAGATCCTTACATCAAGGAGTTCAGCCATTTTTGTAGAGCCGTTTTAGGCGAAGAAGAGCCAAGAACCTCAGGAGAGGACGGAAGAAGAACGCTGGAAGTGACTCTGGCCATTCAGAGATCCGGAGAAACAGGTCAACCGATCCGGTTGTAATAGCCCATGTCCGGAACCATGGAATGGTTACCATAAAAGGTTTACGGTGACGATGCTCGTATCGAAGCAAGAGGCTCGAAAAACGAAGCTCGAGCATCCAGATTCAATCCACGAGTCTCGATACGAGCTTCGACAACGGCAAACGTCATTTTCATTTTAACGATACGGGCCTCTTTACCCTTACCGTTAGATTTTTATTTTCTACATAATCAGGAGGAGGTTTTGCAATGAAAGCCATCGTGAAAACCAGTCAGGAAGCAGGGGCCTTCGAGGTGAAAGAGGTTCCTACACCGAAACCGGTCCGGGGTGAAGTTTTAGTCCAGGTCAAGGCGGCGAGTCTCTGCTACACCGATGTTGCCATTTTGAACAACAAATATAAGGGGCGCAGACCTGTCCCTATCCCCATCGTTATGGGTCATGAAGGGACGGGTGTTGTTTCAGCATTGGGGGAGGGTGTGGATAACGTTTCCATGGGGGATAGAGTCGGGTTGGAAGTGCTCTACGGATGCGGCTCCTGCATCAATTGCCTCAATGGAAACAGCAATATGTGCGCAAATTGGAGGCATATCGGCATTACCTATGATGGAATCTTTGCCGAATATGTCGTTGTTCCGGCCCGTGCCGCTCACAAGCTTCCGGATCATGTTTCCTTTGTCGATGCGGCCTGCCTCGAGCCCATCAGCCTGACCGTTCGAACGATGGAGCAGGTGAAGCCGATGGTTGGGGATACGGTTGCGATCTTCGGGCCGGGGGCCATTGGTCTCTTCCATCTCCAGGCCTTTAAGGCCGCAGGGG
>VGSD01000599.1 GCA_016875155.1 Deltaproteobacteria bacterium
TCGATTACTAATGCTCATAACCCCACCTGACCTCCCCTTAAAATAAAGGGAGGCATCACCCCTCTTAAATTAAGAGGGGGAAAGGGGGAGTTACTATTTCAATTATTCTAATATTGAGTATTTCATTTACTCCTTCTTTCCTTCCTTTGTTTTCTGCAGCTGCTGGATATGCCTATTAACCTTTGAAGCCAGTTCCGGATAGGCATTTGAAGACGACTGGATAAATTGCCGGTAATGTTGAATAGCCAGTTCCCTATTTCCAATCTGTTCATAAAGAAGCCCCAGGTTGTAATGGGTCTCTCCGTGAAGGGGATCAATGGCAAGGGCTTTCTGATAAGACTCGATTCCTTTCTCCATTTGCCCCTTTTTCTTGTAAATCGTTCCAAGATGGATATGGCTTTCGATATGATTCGGATTGATGGAAAGGACTTTATTAAAAGCCTCCATGGCCTTTTCATCCTCTCCCTTGAGTTGGAAAATGATCCCCATGTTGTTGTATGCCTTTTCATAACGGGGATTGATCTGGACTGCCTTCTGATAGGCTTTGAGAGCCTCTTCCGGCTTACCCATTTCTTGATAGATGATCCCAAGATTGTTATATGCCTCGATATAGTTTGGGTCCAATTCGATCACCTTCTGATAGGCTTGAATCGCATTCACAATCTCCCCCCGGTTATAATAAGTAACTCCAACATTGAACTGCTGGATCACCTCCGTGGTCAGATGGCGGTCTCTTCCAGTACCCTGTTCCAGAACTACAGGTTTAGATATCACTTCTTCTTTCGGAGGACTTGGAAGAGGTTTCTTTTCTTGAGAAGGTTTTACTTCAGCATCGGTCTTTTCCTCTTTTTGGGGAGCCTGCGCTATTTTTTCTGTAGGGATTTGTTTTTGGGGCATGACCTTTTTTTCTTTTTTCGGGGTTGGTATCTTAATCTCCTCAGGTTTAGTCACTTCAAGAGTGGAGGACTGGATTTGAGTCGGAAGAGGTTTGGGTTCCTCAATTGTTTCGGGTTTCTTTTCTTCCTTCGGGGGTTCAGGAGAAACCTTTTCAATGGCTGCAGAAGAAGGGGGGCTCTTTACGATATTGATTGCCGGCTCAGGAGGTGAAGGAGTTAAAAAAAGTTTCCATACACCGACCAGAAGAATAAAAAAAACGAAAGAAGAAAGGAGAATGAACCAAGGCCATCTCTTTGGGCCCTTTCGATTCGGGGAATGGCCTCTAAAAAAAGGCGATCCCTTTGACTCCTTTGAACGGAGCTGTTGAGCCTTTTTAAGGGCGTCGATGATCAGACTCATTTCGCACCCTCCAGTGAGATTCTGGTTGATTCTGACGAAATTTCATTCTTCTGGGAATCCTGTTCTATTTTCCTGATTGAAGGGGCTGGGGTGACCGAAGGTCGGCTTATGTTAGCAATTCGAGTATAAACCTTTTCAAATTGTTCCTGGATCAAGTTATGTACTCCCTGGAGGGAAGGGGATCGGTCATGGTTGAGCATGACCATCCATCCCAATAAAAGGATCAAGAAGAGCAAGAGAGAAACCCGCAAAGGGGTCAACTGCTTTAAAAGAGAGGTGATCCAGAAAGCCGAAGGGCTTGACTCTTCATCTCCCAATTCCTTTTTAGCCTTTAAAACCACACCCTTTTCGATATGGTAGGTTTCATCCACAAAGCCTCCGAGCAGGGCGCGATCGCAGATGAGATTGATCAGCCTCGGGGTTCCCCCTGAAAAACGGTAGATCTCATTGAGCGCCGATTTTGAGAATGTGATGCCTCCCTGCGACCCCGCAACGGTCAGGCGCTGGTAAATATAGGACTCTGTTTCCTCCCTGTTGAGGGGATGGATGTGGTGCCGGATGGCGATTCGCTGGTTCAATTGCTTCAATTTGGGTGACCGGAGTTTCTGGTTCAATTCGAGTTGACCGAATAAGATGATCTGGAGCATTTTCTCCTTTGTTGTCTCCAGATTGGAGAGCATCCGGATCTGCTCCAGGACCGGAATGGATAGGTTTTGTGCTTCATCAATGAGCAGAATGACATGTCCATCCTGTTTCAATTCCTGCAAGAGAAGTTGATTCAACGCATCAATCCGTTCCGCCTTCGTTCTTCCGATCGTTTTCAAACCAAGGTCTTGTAGAATCGCTCTCAGCAACTCTCCTTCTGAGAGAAAGGAGTTAAAAATCACTGCCGTCTTCACATTTTTATCAAATTTGTCGAGAAGGCTCCGACAGAGAGTC
>VGSD01000600.1 GCA_016875155.1 Deltaproteobacteria bacterium
AAAGCGTCTTTGATTCCAGGGCCATTCAGTTTCCCTGCCTTATCAGCTCTTTTCATAGCTTCAACAGCCATGCCGACTTTTACCCAGCCCTGAACCGTTCGAATGAGCCGGTTTTCGAGAGGGATGCCCGGATTCAGTTTTTTGGCATACTCAATCACTCTACTCTTTGCCGGATATTCGTCAATAAAAAGTGAACAACCCAGCAATCCAATGGCTCCCTCTGCAGCAGGGCCGGCAAGTTTAGGAAGGTTTTCATCGAATCCCCAATTATTGACGATATGGTCTGCACCCAGCCCCAGAGCGGAAGCGTCTTTCATTGCGGCGGAGGTTGACATGGTGGTGTTACCATGCCAACAAAGATTAGCCCCAAAACTTTTAGCCGCAATTACTTGACTTTTGGTATCCAGTGCGGTCATGGAAACATTTTGATCTGGACCGATCTCAAATCCGAGGATGGTAGCCTGCTCTTTGATGGCTTTAATCGGAGCAGTAGCATAAGGTGAGGCAGTGTCCATGAAGCAGACGAATTTGGGTTTGGTTCCTTTATCTCTTAATTCTTTCCATTTTGGATCTTTCTTCCAGACTTCTTCAAACCAATAGGTGATGGCCCCTCGGGCATTGGTTGAATAATCAGTTCCATAGACAAAGTTGTAAGGAGTCTTCTTGGGATCGCAGAGATGGCCCGAGAAAGAACTTGAGAGATAAGGCATTTTATCAGCATTGATTGTCGGTGTGAGGGCTTCGGTATCTCCAGTTCCCCAGCCCAGCACCATCACCACCTTGTCATAATCCCTGAAACGTTTGTAAGTGGTGATAGCTTCAGGCACGCGGTAGCCGTAATCGTACTGGAATAACCGAATCCTTTTACCATTAATTCCCCCCACATCATTGAAATACTGGGTGGCTTCCCGTACACCGAGAGCCTCATCCTTGCCCACATCAGAAGTGGCTCCGGTTGTATCCTGAAGAGCCCCGAGTTTTACCTCCTGACCGATAGCCCAAGAAGCAATGAAGCATAGAACAAAGCATGTACAAATGATCATTTTGATTCTCATTTTTCACCTCCTGTAAAGACTTGGAAAAACATAATATGGATATGACAACAACCCCTCAAAATATTACTCCCACCATCCAGCGACGTGCACCACCTCCTTTTTTAGAGTTCCTAACCCCCCTTCATCCCCCCTTAGACTAAGGGGGGAATAGAGGGGGGTTACGGATTAATATGAAAACGGCCATAGGTTAAAGTAGTTCTTAATCTGCCACCAACGATAAGAAATCCCATTCGGTTCATAGATGAGAAAGAGGGCGATGGCCAGACCGAAGGCGGCCTCTTTCACATAAAGAAATTTCTCTAACAAAAGGGGTAAAAAGGGCATAATATTTACAAATACAGGATTCTGTGTGAGAGCGAAGATGAGGAATTTGAGGCCTTCAGGGATAAGTGTCATAAATAAGGCGCCGAAGATCGTTCCGTGGATGCTTCCCACCCCTCCGATGAGGATGACACCTACGAGCCAGAGAGACCAGCCAAAATGGAAGTGTTCGGGGCTAACTGCAGCCAGGGACGTCACCCAGAACGCGCCGGCAATCCCGCCAAAAAATCCTGCCACAAAGAAGGCTAATAGTTTATAGAAGACAATATTAACTCCCATTGTTTCTGCGGCGATATCATTGTCTCGAATGGCAATCCAGGCACGTCCGATCTTTGAACGCACAAGATTTGCCATGATAACAGTTAATAGGACAACCAGTATCACCATGAGATAATAGACATCTTTGTCATCCTTGATCATCCAGGGGCCTATCTTCACTGCTCCCGGTGGAATGGAAAAGGCAACCCCTCTTCCGCCAATCTGGCTGACATACTGGGTGATGAAAAATTCCACCGTTAGAAATTGAGCGGCCATTGTGGTCATAATGAGATAAAATCCCTTCACCCGGGCAGAGGGAAGGCCAAACAGGACAGACCATAGGCCACCTACAATTCCCCCCATGACCATAGCAATGGGGTAGGGAATATGGAGTTGAAGCATTAGCAGAGTGCAGGTATAGGCCCCCATCGCCAGAAAGGCGGCGTGTCCGAGGGTGACCTGACCGCAGTAGCCGATGAGCAATTGAACTCCCATTGCCGAGAGAATGGTATAACCCACGACATTGGCAATCGAGATCACGTACATCCCGGCATACTGGGGGAAGAGGTAAAAGATGGTGATGAATAAGAAGATCATT
>VGSD01000601.1 GCA_016875155.1 Deltaproteobacteria bacterium
CTCTGGCCACCGCCACCCGCTGCTGTTCCCCTCCGGAGAGTTCCCCAGGCTTATGGGAAAGCCGATCTTTCAGACCCACGAGGGTGAGGATGGCTTCGGCGCGAAGGGTGGCTTCCTTGGTTGACATTCCCTGTATTAAACAGGGCATGATCGTATTTTCCAAAGCAGTGAATTCCGGGAGGAGGTGATGGAATTGAAAGACAAATCCGATCTCCCGGTTTCGAAACAGGGCAAGGTCTTTTTCGTTCAGCGTGAAAATATCTTTTCCTTCGTAAAGCACCTTTCCGGCAGTAGGCCGGTCGAGTGTCCCCAGAATATGGAGCAGGGTTGTTTTTCCCACGCCAGAGGCGCCTACGATGGCGGCTTTTTCACCCCGCGAAAAAGCAAGATCGATTCCCCTGAGGACCTCGACCTTCTTTGCCCCGTTTCCAAAAGACTTGAAGAGATGCTGAACCTGGATGAATTGCGTCACACTGTGGACTCCTTCTCCTTATCCATCACTTCCTTGGAAAGCGATTCTTTCATACGGATGAGACGTTTTGAAGAAATCTCTTTCCCAACGGACTGAAGGTGAGGGAACTTCTGTACAAGATCGTCAAAATCCCTTTTTGACAATTCGAGCAGTTCCGTGGGACGAGTTGTCTTTGCAAAAGCCATCCGCGGCCTATTGAGAAGCACACCGATTTCTCCAAAGAGATGGCCGCTTCCTAATGTTCCCAGAAGGACACGCTTTTTATGACGGTCCTGTGTAAAGATATTGACCTCACCGCTCTTAATCAAATAGAGGCTATCGGGAGGATCTCCTCCTTTAAAGACGAAAGTCTCTCCCGGAATATTCAGCACACGAAATCGTTTTAAAACCTCGTTCCTATCCAACTCAGAAAGAGGAGAGAAGAGAGGGGAGATGGCGAGCAGATTATCTAAAACCCGCTTTTTAAACAGGTCTTCCAGCACCTCCTTCACCCGGGGGTGGTTATAAATCATCTCCTCTAATTCGTTTCGGGTGATCTCAATGGTTTCGCATTCCATCAGGCTTTTGACGCTGGCATGCCTTGTTTGGTCGAGAAAGAAACCGAACTCCCCGAAGCAATCCCCTTCTCTGAGGTTGCGAATCCATACTTCTTTGTCCTCAAACTGCTTATAAACTCCCACTTGTCCTTGACAGATCACCATCAAAGAGTCTCCGGGTTCGCCTTCGCGGCAGAGGAAACTTCCCTTTGGAAAAACCCTGAATTTGACGCGGCTGAGCAAGGCTTGAAGCTCTTCTTCTTTCAAGTCGGAAAATAAAGGGATATGGGGCAGAAGTCGGGAAGGTTTGGTTTCCCGGGCTCTGGCCATGTAAAGCTGGGTTAATTGATCATTGATATCTTTTAAAAGGGGGTCGATCCTCAGAATCATCTTATTCACGGAAATGGCCTGGAGCAAAAAACCCTCCCTGGCGTAAGCTTCAGCCACCTGCCGGTACTCAGCGATCGCCTCTTTCTTCCTTCCCAGCCGCGCTGACAATTCCGCCATTTTCAACCGGGATCGAAGATCTTCGGGCTCCTGGTCAATGTGCTTTTGAAAGGACTCCATCGCCTTCTTCCATTCTCTCCGGGAGAGAAACGAAAGGGCCTCCTCCTTATATGAACCCCGTTCTTTATTCATATCGCAATGCCTCAGCTGGATCGAGCTTCGAAGCTCTCCAGGAGGGATAAAGGGTGGCGAGCAGGCTGATCAAGATGGCGGTGATGACGATCAGCGATACATCTAAAGGGTTGACCTGTGAAGGAAATTTATCGATATAGTAGACATCCCTCGGAAGGATTTTGAATCCGAAAGAGGTCTCCAAAAAATCGATGATCTTCTCCAAATTGAATGCGATGGCCAGCCCTGCGATCGCTCCGAGAACTGTTCCCACCACACCGATCACGCCACCCTCGATGATAAAGATCCTGAGGATGGACCTCGAAGGCGCGCCCATGGATTTCAGAATAGCAATGTCTTTATTCTTCTCCATGACCACCATGATGAGCGTGGAGATGATGTTGAAGGCCGCCACCAGAACGATCAGAACGACAATGATGAACATGATGACCTTTTCCAGCCTGAGGGCAGAGAAGAGGTTGCGGTTCATCTCCATCCAGTCTTTGGTCCAGAAGGGGAATCCCATCTTTTTTCGGATGTCTTTGCCGATTTCTTTGACCTTATAGATATCCTCTGTCTTTATCTCGATT
>VGSD01000602.1 GCA_016875155.1 Deltaproteobacteria bacterium
AGCTCCCAAACGGGTGGCCAAATCCACGTATTCCTTCGGACCCTCTGCCACACAGTCCATCATTTCCATCTTCCGGTAACAACCCAGAGTGAGCCTTCCCCTCATATACCTTCCAGGCCAGGTGATAAGGGGGGTCCCTGTGGCCAGGATGATGTATGAAGTCACTCCTCCCCCGTAATGAAATGTATCAAGTGCGACATCACATGTCATGATCAAGCTCTTAAAATCATCATCATTGAGCCACGGGAAAAAATGAATTCGCCCCAACACATCAGGCATCGTCTTTTGAAAACGCTTTAGCAATAATTCGTGCCAGAGGTTAAACGGATCCTTGAACAGGATGGCTTCGCTGTGGGAGTTACGGCGCAAAATTTCGGCAATCACTGGGTCGAAATCTGGGTGGATCTTATGTAACCGCATGGGGATGACAAAATGGATATGGTCTTCTTGCAATCCGAAATCCCTCTTCGATTTTAGCTTGAGGGGAAGGGAGGGCCTCTTCATATAGCATGGCATCGATCGAAGTTGAACCAACGTTTCGCTGTAATGCTCCTGTGCCCCTTCTGGCTCGACCAATGCGCTCGAAATATAGTAGTCAAGGTTGGGAATGCCAGTGGTCATCAAATGGCCGATCATCACACATTGCACCCGTGCCAATCGGGTGAAGGCTAAGAAATAGCTCATGGGCTCCATTCCGATGTCTGTATAAACCAGAATATCCAGGGACTGTTCCTCGAGAAGATCCCTTGCCTTGAAAAGATCGATCGGCAGTGGAATACGCCGATGACAGGATGCCGGTGGATTTGGCAGGGATTCATCTGTACCATTTCCAATGGAGAACACGGACACCTCAAAACCTTCCTGCCGGGATAGGGATTCAATAATGGGATTGAAAAAAGTTCCGACGGAATGGTTTTGGAAGAACCGTGAGATAAAACCGATCCTCATTTTTTTCGACGGTCCTCTCTTTCTCAGAGGACGCATCCGTTCCGGTAAAAAGCGGTAGAGCCTGGCTAACCGGATCATCAGGTCCCGATCATTATGGCCATGGTAGGCGAGATAGAAGAAGTTCGGGTTGCCCAACTCCTTTACAGGATCATCCATGAATATATCTTCCCCTAACAATTTGTCTATATTCTCGGAAAACGTCTTACGGATTGCCCCGAGCGATTCGACAGATGCTACAATAGGAGGAACCAAGGTTGCCCGCTTAATACGTAATCCCATGGTTGGTTTTATCTGGAAGGCTTTTTCATAAGCCTGCAAGGCCTCTTCAAATTTCCCAAGCTCATAGAGGGCTGTGCCCAAATTTTTGTGGGCTTCTGCATGGCCTGGATCAAGGCGGATGGCCTGTTTGTAACATTCGATCGACTCCTGGAAACGCCTCAGTTCCTGGTAGACGTTCCCAAGCATGAAGTAACCCTTCGGCAAATCTGGGTCGATCTCCAAAGCTTTTTGGTAACATCGGAGGGCTTCCTCAAGCCTTGACATCTTTTTATATACATGGCCGAGGTGGAAGTGTACCCTTTCAAGACCGGGATTCAGGGCCAACGCTTGCTGATAATATTTGATGGCTTGGTCAAAATGCTCCTGTTCGCTGAAAAGATTACCGAGATTGAAATAAATCTCTGGGCTCTCTGGCTTGATGGAAAGCGCCTGATAGAACCTTTCCTCAGCCTCATGCCACCGCCTTTGATCCTTCAAGGCATTGCCCATCGTATTGTAAGCGGAGAAGTTCCTTGGGTTCAGGGAAAGGGCCTGGAGAGAAGTGGAAATCGCTTCCTCGTTCCTCCCAAGATTTTGCAAGGCGACGGCCAGATTTGTGTAATATTCCGCCGAATTTCTATTTTGAAAGATGGCCCTTTCGATCAGGTGGACCGCC
This sequence comes from Deltaproteobacteria bacterium, assembly GCA_016875155.1. The sequence goes on from VGSD01000602.1 coordinate 1,883, forward strand.
TCTTCGTTTTTTCCTCTCCGGATATGGAGCGCCCCCATAAGGTGCAAGGCATCGGGATGAGAGGGGTCCGCTGAAAGCATTTGGTTGCAGAGATCTTCTGCCTTCCCATACTGTTTGGCTCTGTAACTCTTATGGGCCTCAATCAGGATGTGCTTCACTTCCTCTATCCTGTGACAATACAATCCTTACGCCCCTCGCCCCCGCCCTCTCCCCGCTGAGACTGTGTCGTAATCCGTTCATGGTTCGAGAGCCTCACCACGAACGGATTGCGAAATCTTAAATATCAATCAGTTAGCCGTTCGTCTCGGTTTCGAGTCGAGGCGACCTGAGCG
>VGSD01000603.1 GCA_016875155.1 Deltaproteobacteria bacterium
TATTCTCAAGTGCATCCCTGATGGTAGAAGGGACTTCTCCCTTATTGGCAAGAAAGTTTCTTATGCCCATGATCAGTTCCACATTTTTAACTCCGGAAGGACAGCGAAGACTGCAGGTGCTGCAGGTAGTACAGGCCCATAACTCCGCCCTCTTAGAAAGAGAGGAGAAGTTATCCGTAAGGTGGGTTTCCCTGACAAGCCTCCTCATATTGAGAGGAGAGCGGAACTTGACCGGACATCCTCCTGTGCAGGTTCCGCACTGGATACAGATGTTGAGTTGATAATCCTTTATAAAATTCTTGGGATCTATTTTCATGGTTAACTCATGTTTTATCGTACCAAATCCCAATCACCAAATTCCAAGCTCCAAATAATATCCAATAACCAAGCTCCAATAACCAAAAGGTTCTCTTTTTCTTAATTTCGGTCATTGGATATTGGTGATTATTTGATTATTGGTGCTTGGAGCTTGGTGCTTAATGTCCATGTTCAATTTCCTGCACTTCTCATAGCGAACAAAGTCCATCCACTTCAGCCAATACCTGATTGTGAGTAAAATGGTTCTGCCTGGCGGCCTTATTGGGGCAGATGGCCGTGCAAGCGCCACATCCCTTGCAGAGCGCTTCATTCACAGAAGAGATTCCCTTTGCCTCAAGAAATTCGATCGCCGAGTGAGGGCAGATTTCTATACATAATTTGCAACCAGAGCAAAGCTCCGGGTCTATCGTTGCGACCGTTGGTTCAACTTCAATCTCTCCTTTGGCCAGAAGAGACATCACCTCTGCGGCTGCAGCAGATGCCTGGGCCACAGTATCCGGAATGTCTTTTGGACCCTGGCAACATCCTGCGAGGAAGATTCCGTCGACCTGAGTGGCTACAGGCCTGAGCTTGGGATGGGCTTCCATGAAGAATCCATCCGCACTGCGGCTGATCCCGAATGTCTGGGCCACCTTGTCGGCATCGCAACGGGCAGTCAAACCGGTTCCCAGAACGACCATGTCCACAGGGATCTCAAGAGGCGTTACAAGAAGCGTATCCTCAGCCGCGACCACAAGGCGGCCGTCCCTTTTAAAAATTTCAGACCCCTTTCCCCGGATGAAGAAGATACCTTCTTCCCGTACTCTCTTATAAAATTCCTGGTACCCCTTTCCAAAGGCATTGATGTCGATATAAAACTCATAGATCTCAGCGCCGGTTTTTTCCTTGGCCAGATGGGCCTGCTTCATCGAAGCCATGCAACAGATCCGGGAACAGTGGAGATTGGTGTTTTCATCCCGGCTTCCAATACAGTGAAGAAAAGCAATGGCCTTGGGAACGGTTCCGTCTTTTAACAATATCTCACCCCGGTTGGGCCCTGAGGGGCTTGACAGTCTTTCAAACTGAAGTCCTGTGATGATATTGTCATAGACGTCATATCCATACTGGGGAAGGAGGTGTGGATCGAACGGATCATATCCGGTTGCGATGACGATCGAGCCGACCTCTCTCTCAATCACCTCTTCCTTCTGATCAAAATCGATGGCTCCTGCCTTGCAAGCCTCGACACAAGTTTTTTTACATTTCCCTTTGCTCAAGAGAAGGCAGCTTTCCGGATCGACGACGGCCTTTAGAGGGACCGCTTGAGGGAAGGGGATATAGATGGCTCTGCGCCTTGCCATACCTTCTTCGAATTCCGAAGGCACACCTCTTTTGAAGACACACGCTTCGACACAGTCCCCACAACCTGTGCATCGAGTAAAATCAACGTACGTGGGTTTTTTTCTAATCTTCGCTTTAAAGTTCCCGACAAAACCCGTAACCTCTGCGACTTCCGAATTGACCAGCAGCTCAATCTGTTTGCTTCTGGTAACCTCGACCGTTTTGGGAGTGAAGATGCACGAGGAACAGTCAAGCGTTGGAAAGGTCTTGTCGAGTTGGGCCATGTGGCCGCCGATAAATGGGGATTTTTCAACCAGGGTCACCCTCATTCCTCCGCTGGCAATGTTGAGGGCAGTTTGAATTCCAGCAATGCCAGCTCCTACGACCATGGCTGAAGGCTGGATTCCAAACTTTCTTGGCTTTAACGCCTCTTGTCCAAGGACCCTGGCCACGGCAGCCCGAAGAATCTGCCGAGCTTTCTCCGTTGCCTTTTGCCGATCATGGTGAACCCAGGAACATTGTTCACGAATATTGGCAATATTGAGCAGATATGGATTGATCCCTGCCTCAAA
>VGSD01000604.1 GCA_016875155.1 Deltaproteobacteria bacterium
GGCAGGAGTGAGGCCGCTGATGGTCTCAATGATCTTGTGACGGGGGACATGGATGTCGACGATCATGCGGGCGATCTTCAGAGAATCCATAGCCATGGCCTTTGGCGCATGTCTCAGGTCCAGGGCATGCTCGATAATGAAATGGTCGATGATGTCAAAGTCTTTTCGCTTCTTCCCATCCATCCCTTTAACAACGCCGTTTGTGATTTTAAGGCTTGGCTTGGGATCGAAGGCGCTTTCCATATTGACCAGGCCCTTCTCTGGCCACTCATGGATGCAAGAGTCTTTGTTCACTGGACGCTGTGCCAATAATTCGAACCGTTTCGATCGTGGCATAAATTTTCTCCAGTAATTTCTTTCAACCTAGCAATGAGATTGTTTCCCAATTCACCGTTCCCCCTTCGACAAGCTCAGGTCGCTTCGACTCGCAACCGAGGCGAACGGTTAAGTAATTGGTTTTTAAGATTTCGTAATCCGTTCGTGGTATGCCCTTCGATTCACCGTTCATCCTGAGGCTCTCGAAGGATGAGGGTTCACTCAGGACAGGGTTCTCGAACCATGAACGGAATTACGACACAGTCTCTTTACGAAAGGGGGATCGTAAGATGATCTCCTTATTCTTTTTTCAATAACCCTCTTTTTTCATAGACCTTGACTGCTTCCCGAATGAAAGCACCATTGAGTTCTGCCTGGTATTTCTTCTCGATTTCTTTTGCTATTGCCAATAGCTCTTCTTTTGTCGATCGGCCTGGTCTTAAAGAATTGTAAATCTTCAAGACTTCCTCATCAGGAATTCGGGTCAACTCTGCGGCCTTTCTAAAATTATGGGCCAACTGGGGCCTTCCATATGTCTCCGCCACTTTTGCCTGGAGTTCCAATGTCTCAGGCCGGATCCGGATCTCCTGAGCATCGATCTTCCCTGAGACGACATTCTCCAGACTAATCTCTTCAAAGGTTTTTCCGCTCAGGGTCCTGACCAAATCAGGTCTTTTCGAGGAGAGAGGATAATCTTTTTTCGGATCGAATCGTTTCTTTTTCATTGTCAACTCCTAAAAAACCACTCAACCCCTTATAACTCCCCCTCCCCCCCCTCTTATCTTAAGAGGGGGAAGATGGTGTGGAGGGGTTAAAATTTTCAGCGGCTACACCTCTGAGGGAGAAAGGACAGCCCTGATTTTCCCAATCACGTCACGGTTCACGACAGACCTTGGCCACTTCCCCAGAAGAACAGAAGATACGTTCTCAGCGGTCCTCCGTTTTAATTCACGAATCGATTCCTCGGAATAAAAACTGACATGAGGGGAAAGGATAACATTTTCCATATTGAGTAATGGGTTTTGAGGATCGGGTGGTTCTTTCTCCAGGACATCGAGTCCAGCCCCGGTAACGAGGCCATCCTTTAATGCCTGAATCAGAGCCTTCTCATCGATAATCGGACCTCTGGAGGTATTGATGAGAATGGGTTTCTTCACCATTTTCTTAAATTCCTTCTCTCCGATCAAATGCCGGGTTGATTCATTGAGAGGACAGTGGATGGAGATGAAATCGGACTCCTTTAAAACCGTATCGAGGTCAGTCAATTCTATTCCTTCAGGGGGTTTCTGAAGGTATGGGTCGAAGCTGATCACGCGAACGCCAAAGGAAGAGATCTTTTTTGCCACCTCAAAACCAATCTTTCCACAACCCACAAGGCCCAGAGTTTTTCCGTTTGTTCGAGAAATGGGAATCCCCAGACGAAAATCCCATTGTCCTGACTTCACTTTCTGATCAAAAAAGGCAGTCTTCCGGACCAATGTCAGAATCATCGCGATGGTTTGATTAGAAACCTCATCCATGCAATAGTCCGGAACGTTGGCAACGATGATTCCCAGATCTGTTGCGGCCTTGAGATCAATGGAATCCACTCCCACCCCATAGCGGGAGATGACCTTGCATTTTGGAAGATGTTGAAGAACTTTTCGAGTCAAAAGCGCATATTGATTGATTAACCCATCGGCGTCTTTGCAGGCACGGATCAGGTCTTCTTCCTCTTTCACCTGAGCCAAAACTAATTCTACCCCAGTTCGAGCAAATACATCTTCTTCTTCTTTAATGGAGCCCTGGTCACAATCGGTGATGACCACGTGAAATTTATTCTTTTCCATCTCTCTCACCCTTTAGTGGATTAGGATCAATTGTGTGCTAAGTGGAAACGAAATCATCTTTG
>VGSD01000605.1 GCA_016875155.1 Deltaproteobacteria bacterium
TATTCAGTTTTCAAAGAACGTTTTATATCGAGATCAGATCAAGTTTAACGTATAATCGCCCCTCACCCTCCCCATTGTGACACAGTCTCTCAAGGGGGAGGGAAGAGGTAGGGGTGGCTTAACTGTCCCCTCTCCACGGGGAGACTGTGTCATAATTAGCCATTCACCCTTCGAGAACCTCAGGGCGAACGGTGAGTTGAAGGGCTCAGGTCGCTTCGACTCACAACCGAGACGAACGGCAAACTGATTGATTTTTTAGATTTCGTAATCCGTTCGTGGTGAGGCTCTCGAACCATGAACGGATTATGACACAGCCTCTGGTGGGAGAGGGATAGGGTGAGGGGGGAGGATGATTCATGGAAGAGGAGAAGAGAGAATTTGAAGAGGTTCGAGTCGGAGAGAGAATTAAAGAGTTGAGGGAGAAAAAGGGGCTCTCACTCAAAGACCTTGCTGACCTGACTGGATTTTCAACCGCCCTGCTTTCTCAAATGGAAAATCATCTTGTCTCTCCATCCCTTGGAACAATCATTAAATTGGCAGGTGCCTTGAGCGTCAGGGTGGGCGATTTCTGGGGTGAAACCGAGGGGGAACCTTTTACCATTGTGAGAAAGGATGAGAGGAAAAAGGTCTCCCGGTTCGCCTCCAAAGATGGGGTCAAATACGGTTATTCTTATGAATCGCTCGGGTTTGACAAGAAAGATCGCCATATGGAGCCTTTCATTGTAACGCTCGAACCTGCCACAGTAAAAACGGCCAAGACCTCTGTCCATGAGGGAGAGGAGTTCATCTTCGTCCTTGAGGGGGAAATGGAGGTGGTCCTTGGAAATCATACGGATGTCCTCTATCCTGGCGATTCCATCTATTATGACTCAACCATTCCCCACAAAGTTCAGTGCCACCAGGATAAGAACACCCGGATCCTGGCAGTGCTCTATACACATGGGACATAATGATATAGAGTATCAGGATATCAGGTTACCAGGTTACCAGGTTATCAGGAGGAAGAATATCGGGAAATCAGGTAATTTCAATTTGATGATCTTATAAAAAGTCTGAATCAGAGGTTTTTGTCATTCCTGCGCAAGCAAGGATCCAGAAATCTCAAACTGATTATAAAGCCACTGGACACCGGTTTTCCCCGGTGAGACGACTTTTTTCGAAACCATTACCAATGAAAATTATAATACCTTTTATTCTTTTCCTCCTTCTAATCTTTTCAAGCCCTGCCTTCAGCCAGGATTCTCTCAAGGTAGGGGCATTGGTCCCTTTCACTGGGCGATTGGGAGATTCCGGCAGGGAGTGTGCAAGGGGTCTGCTTGATGCAGGAAAGTGGATCAATCAGCATGGAGGAATCTTCGGGAAAAAACTTGAGATCGTCCTCATTGACGATTCCGCTCAACCGGCTGAATTTGTGGCCGCCTTTCGAAAACTGAATGAAGCGGACCAGGCGCTTCTCCTCTACCTCTATTCGACCGAGACAGGACTTGCCCTATTGCCTCATATTAATCTCCACCGGATTCCCACCCTGACCAGCTCCTTCACACCCCTTCTCGCGGATACCACTAAAACGCCATACCTTTTTTCCATCACCCCCACCCCCCTCGACCTGTCCAAGATAGCCATGAAATTTATCTCCGAAAGTCCCGATTTCAAGATGAGGAAACCGAAAGTAGTCTTCATCAGCTTTCCTGAGCCTCCCGGAAAGGACTTTCTCGAAGATGCAAAGTCTTATGCAAAAACGCTTGGCCTCGAGGTCGGGCCTGACATACTCTCATCAGGTATCTCATCTCTAAGATCCAATTCTTCTGCTCTTGCACCATTGAAGTCTTATCATCCGGATTTTGCCTACTTAAACATGACCTCAAAAGAAGCTTCTGCCTTCCTCCAGGAGGTCAGGGGAATGGATCTCAAGACCCGATGGATCTGCAGCATGAGGGCTTTCGATGAAAATCTTTCAGCCCTCGGTGGAGTTCTTGGAGTTCAGCCCATTTCCCCCTTTGGCGAAGAGATCCCCGGAATGACCGAGATCAAGGAAGCCCATCAGAGATGGCATCCTTTTGATTCTCACACCCTCTCCTATGTCGAAGGATGGGTCACGGTCAAAGTGATGGCAGAAGCCTTGGGGAGGTCGCTCCCAGAACAGGGATTCTCACGTGAAAGGGTGAAGATGGCTTTCGAAAGTTTTAAGAATTTCATTGTC
>VGSD01000606.1 GCA_016875155.1 Deltaproteobacteria bacterium
GTTAGAAATCAACCATTTAGCCGTTCGTCCTGAGCATATCGAAGGGCGAATGGCTAATTACGACACAGTCTCCTACTAGCTCCATCGAAGGGGGAGGGAATTAGTTGGGAGAATCTATCCATAAATATTTTTGCGCAATGACAATATAGAGGATAATAGATGTTTAAAGGTCGAACCCTTGTTGCTGTGGCCGTCGTCTTTGGGCTCTGGTATGTGATGGCCCTATTGTTTAAGACTCCCATCCTTCCTTACCCTCATGATGTCTTCTTGTCACTGAGACCTGCCATGGGGAAAGGATTAGGAAGCCACTTTGGTGTGAGCGGTTACAGGATTCTTCTGAGCCTCTTCTGGGCGCTGATTACGGCCATTCCCCTTGGACTCTACTTAGGAAGAAGAAAGAGGATGGACGAGTTGGTCTCACCCATAATCTACCTTCTCTATCCGATACCCAAAATTGTCTTTCTTCCCCTCATCCTCCTCCTTTTTGGATTAGGCGATCTTTCCAAGATCTTCATCATCTATATCATTGTCTTCTTTCAGATTCTGGTGACGACCCGGGATGCCGCAAAAGGAATTGACGAAGAACAGATTCTCTCCGTCCTTTCCCTGGGTGCCCGTCCAAAACAGATCTTTCTTCATACGATCTTTCCAGCGTGCCTTCCGAAGATTCTCACCTCTCTGAGGATCAGCATTGGCACTGCGATTGCCGTGCTCTTCTTTGTTGAGTCTTTTGCCACAGAGAATGGCCTCGGGTTTTTCATTCTCGATGCCTGGAGCACACTCGATTACCTCTCCATGTATACCGGCATCATAGGGATGGGAGTGCTGGGTGTCATCCTCTACGAAGTTGTGGACCGGATTGAGAGGAAGTATTGCCGCTGGATGTTCAACGAGTAAAAGAGATAAAGGGTCTTCACTTAACTAAAGGGATGACTTTTGCCTTTTCTTTCCCTCCTCTTTGGCAAAGTCGGTACGACTCGAAACCGAGAGGGAAGGGGGAGATTTTGTAAATTATAGGCAGCCCCATATCATTTTCTCATCCTCTTTGAAGGTGCAAGCATTGATCGGGGATTGAGAATACGGTTCAGCTCGGCTTTTGAAAGGATTTTCTCTTCTTCCATCACCTGCCGGATCGTCTTATTCTGCTGGTATGCTTTCTTGGCCATGCGGGCCGCCTCGTTATACCCGATTTTGGGGGCGAGTGCAGTGACCAATGCCAGGCTCTTTTCAATCATCTCTTCACATCGCTTCGGGTCTGCCTTCAGTCCTTTAACGCATCTCATGTTGAAGTTATTCACCCCATTGGCAAGGAGCCGGATCGATTCCAGCAGATTGAGGGCGATCAGGGGCATCATCGTATTGAGCTCAAAATATCCATGGATACCGCCCAGGGTAATAGCGGAGTCGTTTCCAATGACCTGAGCGCAGATCTGGATCATCGATTCGGGAATGACGGGGTTCACTTTTCCGGGCATCATGGAGGAGCCGGGTTGAGTCTCAGGCAGATGAATCTCTCCGATCCCACAACGGGGGCCTGAACCGAGCCAACGTAGGTCGTTGGCTATTTTCATAAGGCTGACAGCAACGGTTTTCAGAGCTCCGCTCATCTCCACAGAAGCATCACGGGCGCCCTGAGCCTCAAAAAAACAAGTTGCTTTACGGAAATGGGCACCGGTTGTTTTGCTGATGATGGCGATCGCCTTCCTTGAAAACTGCGGGTGAGTGTTGGCTCCTGTCCCAACCGCCGTTCCACCCAGGGGAAGTTCCAAAAGGGATCCCATGGCGTTTAGAATTCTGAAGATGCCAAACCTCACCTGCTGCGCATATCCCTCAAATTCGTGCCCTAATCGAATAGGAAGGGCGTCCTGGAGATGGGTTCTGCCAATTTTAAGAACGGGATGAAACTCCTTTGCCTTGTCATGGAGGGTCTGATGAAGGGCCGTTAATGCAGGAAGAAGTTTTTCCATTAGAAGGGTGACCGAGGCAATGTGAATGGCTGTGGGGAAGACATCGTTGCTCGATTGACAGACGTTGACATGGTCGTTGGGATGAACCGGCTTGTAGATTCCTTTTTTGCCACCCAAGATTTCATTGGCCCGATTGGCGATCACCTCGTTGGTGTTCATGTGGGTAGACGTGCCAGAGCCGGTTTGAAAGATGTCCAGAACAAATTGATCGTCCCATCTTCCCTGCATGACC
>VGSD01000607.1 GCA_016875155.1 Deltaproteobacteria bacterium
AAGCTACAGATTAGGCCTGATGAGTAAGATTATTTTAGATTACAGAGATCAGACCCTTAATCGCTGTAATCTCTTTTTTAAATCTTTATAATCAAGCATCCTGTTTTCTAATTTTTTGGGATGCTAAGCCTTTCCAGGAACGATCGCTTCAAATTTACAGATCTGCTGGCAAACGCCGCAACCCGGACATTGTATGCGATTGATGGAAACAACCCCCTTTCGCTTCTGCCCATCCTTGGTGATTGCCTCATCATCGCCCACCTCTCTCCAGCTGATGGCAGGGCATCCGATATCCAGGCACATCTTACAGCCCCGGCAATTTTCTGTATCAATTTCATAATAGGCGTGTTCAAATTTTCTCTTTTCTCTCCGGTGGAGCATACAGGGTCCGTTCACGGTGATAATGACTGATGGTTCATCCCTTTCGATCTCTTCCTTGATCACCTCCATTGCCTTTGTAATATGATAAGGATCGACTTGTCTCACATGTTTGACCCCCAGCGCCCTAACTAAGGCCTCGATGTCAATCTGGTTCGTCGGCTCTCCGGCGATCGTAAAGCCTGTGGCAGGATGTTCCTGAAGGCCTGTCATTCCGGTGGTCCGGTTGTCGAGGATGATCGTTGTTGAATTTCCCTTATTATAGACAATATCCATCAAAGGCGTGATCCCTCCATGAAGAAAGGTGGAATCTCCGATGACCGAGCAGACCTTCCCCAACCCTTCTTTTCCCATCGCCTTCATCGCGCCGAATGCACCCCCGACTCCAGCCCCCATACAGACCGTACTATGAACCGCATTCAGAGGGGGTGCTGCCGCAAGGGTATAACAGCCAATATCCCCGAAAACGAAAACTCCCAGTTTCTTCAAGGCATAAAAGAGAGGCCGGTGTGAACAGCCCGAGCAGAGGTTGGGTGGCCTTTTGGGAAGTTCTTCTGCATTGATTCTTTCTTTGAGGGGTTTGTAACTTTTCCCTTTGATCGATTTTTCTATGATCTCCGGATTGAATTCATAAAGGCTGGGCAGGACATCCTTTCCGTGAAAGATCTTATAACCCATGGCCCGGATCTCAGTTTCGAGGAAAGGATCAAGTTCTTCTACGATGATCACTTTCTTAACCTTGTCGAAAAATTCTCTGATGATTTTCTTTGGAAGAGGCCAGACCATCCCTAATTTCAGGTAGGAATAATTGGGAAATACTTCTTTAGTATAATTGTATGAGACACCGCTTGTAATCACCCCGATTTTCGGGTTATTGATCTCCATCACATTGAGCTTGAACCCATCGGCAAAGGCTTCCAACTTCCTCATCCTCTCTTCTACGACAACCCGCCTCATACGAACATAGATAGGGACCATCGTATATTTGGGAGCTTCTTTCACATCGAGGCCGATAGGGATAGCGGATTCTTTCCGATCATCGAACAAAACAGGTGAAAAGGAATGGGAGACTCGAGTCTCTGTTCTCAAAAGCACAGGGGTGTCAAACTGCTCGCTCAAGTCATAAGATAGTTTGGTAAAGTCTTTACACTCCTGGGAATCTGAAGGTTCAAGCATGGGGACTTTGCCAAACCGTGCCCAGTGGCGGCTGTCTTGCTCATTCTGGGAGCTATGGGCATATGGATCATCTGCCACCACAATGACAAGCCCGCCCTTAACACCGGTATAGGCAAGCGTCATGAACGGGTCTGAAGCGACATTTAAACCCACGTGCTTCATACAGGCCAAAGCCCTTGCACCCGCGAAGGAAGCACCACTTGCCACCTCAAGGGCAACTTTTTCGTTTGGAGACCATTCAGCCTGTATATCTTTCTTATATTGGCTGGAAATTGCAAAGAGGATTTCACTGCTCGGCGTGCCAGGATAGGCGCATGCCACCTTCACTCCTGCTTCCCATGCCCCCCTTGCAATTGCATAATTTCCTTGCAATATCTTTTCCATAACAGCCTCCTCAAATATAGATCAGTTCACACATTTTCGACTATGTTATATTTATCACAAATTTACTGATTTAACTCTATTTGTCAAGTGAAATATTTAACTTATTAGGATCATTTCTCCAAGGCGGATACTTTTTTTAGAACGGAATTGGTAGAGAGCGATTTGGGTGATGCTTTTAAAAAAGCCTTGTAATTTTCGAGGGCTTCATTCTTTTTACCCATCTTCTCGTAACACCTTGCTATATTCAAATGAACT
>VGSD01000608.1 GCA_016875155.1 Deltaproteobacteria bacterium
CCAAGAGGGTAGTAATGCCTCAGTCACGGGGAATTACAAAATTCCTGATAAAAATTTAATTACACCCGATAGGCGGGACATTTCTGTCCCGCCTAAGCTGGACGCGGGGTTAGACCTGCAGCAGGCCCCGTCTATCGACCCCTACTATCAATGGAATGAATTGCCCCCCATAACAGAGGGGTTACAAACAGCAAACAACTTATTGATACTTCTCGATAAACCTTTCGTCTTGACTTTGGTATCCTCCTTAAGTATAGTAAGTTCCATAGAATCCCAGCCAAACATATTTGAGAGTGGAATCCTATGGAGAGCCGTCAGGGAAGCCTTTCAGGGGAAGAGAAAGAGAATGAAGCCATTCATGGGATTCTCGTGAGGATTCTCGAAAAGTGGCGAATGGAGATCGGGGCAAGCGAGGAGGATTTGGAAAAAACAGTCATTCTCTCTTCTGAAAGCGTTGAACGGAAAGAGATGTCTCCGCCTTCCAAACCAATTAAGGTCATGGAAGAAGCTGTCCCCGAAACAGTGATCATTCTCCCGAAAGAGAATAAACCGGGGACTTCTATTTCTTCGCCTGCGGTGAAATCAAAGGGGCCGGATTCCATTAAACGGCCTGAAGAACCTTCCGGTAAGGGTGAGTTTCTTGAGGAAACCGTCATCCTTAAGGCGGGCAAGGTTCGGGAAAAGGTGAATGAATAGTCCTGTTTTCATCGAGCGTTTAACCGACGAGGTCCGAACGATCTATCAATCCGATCCGGTGAGGGCGGAGAGATTGATGGAAGCCTATCTCAAGGAAACCCTGAAAGAGCATTCTCCTGACGAACGAATCGAATTCCTCGAAGCGCTCGCCCGCCAATTTGAAACCGTTCCCGCTCCAATGGCGCAGGACGTTTTTCTTGAATCGAAAGAGTTTTCCCGGCTCTTCTCTCTCCTCTTAGGGGAAAAAGTCTCCGCGCCGGATCTCTCACCCACTGAACTCCTCGAAAAGTTAGCCCTCTCTTTAAACACCATTTTTGATACTTTGAATGAGATGATCCGGGTCATCGACACCACCCTGTTGGGGAAAAAGCCGGAACTCGAAACGATCCGGCACATCATCGGCTCCCATCTCGAGGGTGAGGCCCAATCCGACTCCCTCCAGAACTATCTTGCCCGGATACAGGAGGCCTTCTTAATCTCCCATAAGGCTTTTCAAGGGGCGGCCCAGGCCAAATTCGGCGAAATCCTCAAAGAGCTCGGCCCCGAACGGTTTGAATCGGAACCCATGGGAAGATTAAAAATAGGCCCCCTTCGCAAAGCCGAACTTTTCGAAATGTATAAGGAGAGATTTCAAACGTTTAAGAAATGGTTTGAATCAGGCCGTTTCAAAGAGGAACTCTTAAGGGAATTTGAAAAAACCTGTCAAAAGCTCTATGATGCCGACCGGAGGTAAAACGATGAAAAACCATAGAATATTGGCGTGCCTTCTTCTATCCATCCTCTTCCTCTCATCCTGCGCGACCGTGGTCGTGCCTCCGAGATGGGAATATGAACCCAATGCCATTCGCCTCAATATTAAAAGCGATCCCCAGCTCAACCTCTTTCAGGGAAGGGCTCACACGCTGGTCTTATGCGCCTACCTCTTAACCGATCCCAATGAGCTCAACCAGCTTATCGATGAAAAAGGAGGCCTGGAGAAACTCTGTGAATGCACCAAGTTCCATCCCAGCGTGACTCATGCGAAGAGATTCATCATCCACCCGAATCGGGAATACAAGGAGACGCTGGACCGGGCCGCAGGCGCAAAATATGTGGCGGTTGTTGCCGGGTATTTCACACTTAAGAAGGAGAATGTGGTCAAGCTCTTTCCGATTCCGGTCGTGGATGAGAAGAAGGGAAACACCCTTTATCAGAAACCCGGGGTTCTTACGATCGATCTCCTTTTAGGATCGCAACAGATCCAGGAAGTCAAGGGGAAATAAATTTCGTTAGAAAGGATGGGGTTTTAAACCCCGTCCCTTCTAAGGGGTATTGAAATTCTGATATACAATAACCCAACCTTGCTTTAATCCCGCAAGGCGGGACTAACGGGGTAAAAAGAATGGACATCCAAAGACCGCTCTTCTGGCATCAGGGACTCTTCCTTCAACCCCAGCACTTTCAGCTGTTGGATCTCTCTTTCCAATCCCTGCTCACTCCTTTTCATCATTT
>VGSD01000609.1 GCA_016875155.1 Deltaproteobacteria bacterium
AAAAATGCTATTGAATTTAACACCGATTTTCGCACTTGAGATATAATAAAGCATCCGCAGTTTACCTGCTGCCAGAGCAAAGCGATAAGTCTTGTAAATTCAGGGTATTATGTGGATTTAGTGGATTAAAATACCCTGTGCGTATCTTATATTGTTTGACGGTTAAATATCCGATTTACACATCGTTAAATCTATGTGAGCCAAAACTAGCCCATCTTAAGGATAAACCTTTGTATCTAAAATATCATTTAATATCAATATAATACTAGACGATGCACTACGCCGAAAACCATCTTTCTATCCGGCGTATGTATATTTTAAACTTTTTTATGTTGACATTATAATCGCCATATGTTATAAGCTTTTCATGCGCGATGAAAAGTTCTTCCTCCATCCCGTGCATGAATGGCAACGCCGCTATGAGGCTTTGCGCGCCTCATTTGTGGAGCGTCTTCCTGCCAAAGTGGTCGCCGAACGCTTTGGTTATTCTGTCCCCTATATTCATCTGCTCAGGCACCTGTTTGCCCACGAAAAATTTGACTTCTCTGAACCTGTCCCCGAGGGCAAGAGCAGACGGCATCGCATTGATGCCGGGCTCAGGGCTAAAACCTGCAACTGGAGAGAACACCGTTTATCGGCCGGGGAAATCACCCAGCTGTTGTCCGAAGAGGGGGTAGAAGTATCGGTGCGCACCATAGAAAGAGTCCTAGCCGAAGAGGGCTACTCCAAGTTGCCCCGCAGAACTCGGCTCAAACTTGGATTCACCGTCAAAGGGGCTCAGGTCCCGGAGGTGGCTCAACAGATCCCTGTTGCTTCTGTTCGTCAGAGACCGTTTGATTCCGAGGCCGCGGGTGTTTTTCTCTTCGCCCCGTTCATTGAAACGCTCGACCTTGCCAAGGCAGTTCGGGATGCCGCATTACCCGCAACCAAAGCCATCCCGGCCATGAGCTATTTTCTTTCCTTTTTAGCCCTCAAACTCCTGGGCACCCAACGCTACGCCCACATCTCAGAGCATGCCTTTGATCCGGGATTAGGGCTTTTTGCCGGTCTCAATGTGCTTCCCAAGTGCACGGCCATGTCCACCTACTCCTATAGCCTGGATGCCCTGCACCTGCTCAGATTGCAGCAAAGTTTTGTCAAACAGGCAGCTAAACTCAGGATTTATGACACGGGCATCATCAATTTGGACTTTCACACCATCCCCCACTTTGGGGAAGAATCCGTACTGCAGCAACACTGGGCCGGCAGCAGAAACAAACGAATGAAAGGGGCTCTTACGCTTTTTGCTCAGGATGCAGCCTCGAAGCTCATTCTCTACACCGCGGCTGACATCCAACGGGAGGAGGCCGACGCTCAGGTGCTCGGGTTTCTTTCCTTTTGGAAAAAGGTCCAGCGAGGCATCAAGCCAACCTTTGTTTTTGACTCCAAGTTCACCACCTATGCCAAGCTCTCCGAGCTCAATCAGCAGGGCATTCGGTTCATCACCCTCAGACGTCGGGGCAAGAACATGGTGGATGGTATCGGCGAGATCGACATTTGGAAACGCATCCATATTCCCCATGGCAAAAGGAAATACCCCAATCCGATGGTCTATGAATCCTTCATCACGCTTCCTGATTACGAAGGTGAGCTGCGTCAAGTGATTGTTCGGGGTAACGGCCATGAGAAGCCCGCCTTCCTCATCTCCAATGATTTCAGCATCCCTACAGAGTTGTTGGTCGGAAACTACTCCCGACGGTGGCGGGTGGAAAACGTTATTTCCGAAGCGGTCAAGTTCTTCAACCTTAATGCGCTTTCCTCTCCCATTCTAGTCAAAGTGCACTTTGATATCGTTATGACCATGATCGCCGATACCCTCTACAGCATGCTGGCCCAGAAGCTCAGAGGATTTGAGAGCTGCGATGCAGCGAAGATCTACCGCCATTTTGTCAAAGGCAAAGGAAAAGTAACTCTGGACGGTCAGAAAATTACCGTCACTTTTCCTCGAAGAGCCCACAATCCCATATTGCGATCCGTTCCATGGCACAGGCTCCCCCAAAACCTTTCATGGCTTGAGGGGATAGGACTGGAGCTTAAGTTCAGATGATAATGATTCCAAAAATCTTATACGAATATGACGGTTAAACGTGCGCGAAAATCGGTGTACAATATACAAGTTGCGAGG
>VGSD01000610.1 GCA_016875155.1 Deltaproteobacteria bacterium
AAGTGAGAAAGATGGCGTTTGAAGCAGACCTTCGCATCCATGACAAACCTGAGAGTCAGGAAGTCTGTTTTATTCCTGAAGATTCTTACCACTATTTTTTATCAGAGCGATTAAAAGATTCTGCAGGACCCGGGCCGATTATCGACAGAGAGGGAAAGGTTCTCGGAAAACATAAGGGGATTCCATTTTACACCATTGGACAGCGTAGGGGACTTCGCCTCGCCAAAGGAAAACCTCTTTACGTCATTGGAATAGATCGTATGAAGAATGCCATCATCGTTGGAGAAGAGAGAGAGGTCTATCAGGATACTTTCCGGGTCAATTCTCTCAATTGGATTCGTTGGAAAGAGATGAGTTCCCCCCTGACCGCTCAGGTAAAAATTCGATATAATCATCCTGGAGCAGAGGCTATTTTATCCCTAAAAGAGAAGGGTGAGTGGGAAGTGAGGTTTGAAACCGCCCAGAAGGCCATCACCCCTGGACAGGCGGCTGTGTTTTACGATGGTGATACTGTCCTCGGAGGAGGGTGGATTAAAGAGGTGATCAATTGACAATGATCAATTAGCAATTAGCATTTACCAATACATGATAAAATCTAATGAGTTCAGAGTTAAAGACCAAAATTGAAAAATTAAAAGAGATTTTTAGATCGATGGGGAAGGTCGTGGTGGCTTTTTCCGGCGGTGTGGATAGCACCTTTCTCCTGAGAATGGGAAGGGATACCCTCGGTGCAGAAAATGTTCTTGCGGTGACTGCTCTCTCCCCTCTTTATCCTGAGAGGGAATTAAACGTGGCGAAAAAAATGGCCGCAGAGATGGGCGTGAAACATACCTTGATCGAATCGAACGAGCTTGAGATTGATGGATTTTCAAAGAATCCAATCGATCGTTGCTATTTATGCAAGAGAGAACTCTTTGACGAATTAATAAAAGTGGCCCAGCAGGAAAACTTATCTTCTGTGATTGAAGGTTCGACACTGGATGATGAGAAGGATTACCGGCCGGGCAAAAAGGCCATCAGAGAATTGGGCATCAGGAGTCCTCTTGTCGAGGCATCCTTCACAAAAGCGGATGTGAGGAAAGTTTCAAAATCGCTGGGGCTTCCGACTTGGGATAAACCTTCTTTTGCTTGCCTTGCCTCCCGTTTTCCATATGGAGAGAAAATCACAGAGGAAGGATTGAAGAGAGTGAATGAAGCAGAGGATTTCCTGATCGGACTGGGCTTTAAGCAGGTCCGGGTTCGACACTACAATGACCTTGCAAGAATTGAGATCTATAAAGAGGAGATCGGAAAATTACTGGACGAAGCAATCAGAGAGAAGGTGGTCGCACATCTGAAGAAGATCGGCTACCAATATGTAACCCTGGACCTCCAGGGATTCCGGTCGGGGTCGATGAATGAGGCTTTGAGATGAGAGCAATCGCCCTCCTTTCAGGAGGCCTTGATAGCACGCTGGCAGCGAGACTGGTTCTTGATCAGGGGATCGAGCTGGAAGCCCTCAATTTTATGACGGTCTTTTGCACCTGAACGACCCGGGGGGCCACGTGTATGGCTTCTCAAAAGGCTGTAGAGACCCTGGGGATTCCGCTAAAGGTCTTCAATGTCTCCGAAGAGTACCTTGATGTGGTGAGGCATCCCAAACATGGTTATGGTAGGAACATGAATCCCTGTATCGACTGCCGGATCTTCATGCTAAAGAAGACCAAGGCCTATATGGAGGAGTCGGGCGCCGCATTTATCGTTACGGGTGAGGTTTTAGGCCAGAGGCCCATGTCGCAGAGAAGGGATGCGATGCGTATGATCGAAAAGGAAGCCGGACTGGAGGGTTTCATTCTGCGCCCCCTATCAGCTCAATACCTTCCCATCACTCTTCCAGAGAGGGAAGGGTGGATCGATCGTAATAAACTTCTAAATATTCAAGGCCGGTCGCGAAAACCGCAGATCAAATTAGCCGAACAATACAGTATCCGCGACTATCCCTGTGCAGCAGGGGGATGCCTTCTCACGGATCCGGGTTTTGGACATCGGATGAAAGATTTGATGGATCATGGTCTTGATTTTTCTCTCAACGATGTCCATCTTTTAAAGATAGGGAGACATTTCAGGCTCTCTCCGGAAGTCAAGCTGGTGGTCGGAAGGAATGAGGAGGAG
>VGSD01000611.1 GCA_016875155.1 Deltaproteobacteria bacterium
ATCTGCCACTGGCCTTATTCATCATATTTCTTCTCTTTCCTTTTTATTGGATGTTCAATACAAGCCTCAAACCGATGAAGGAGTTATATAATTTAAAACTTAATCCGTTCTATATTCACAACCCCACTCTGGCCAATGTAAAAACCCTTCTTTTCGATACCATCTTTTTCCGGTGGATGTTCAATACCTTCTTCGTAGCCATTCTTTCGACAGCGATCTCTCTTAGCACCAGCCTGCTCGCGGCTTATGCCATCCAACGGCTCAAATTCAAGACCTCCGGCCCGACCGGGCTGGTTATTTTCTTCGGTTATCTCATTCCGCCGACGATTCTCTTCATTCCTCTGGCCACAATCATTTTTGACCTCAAATTGTGGGATTCTCTGTGGTCGTTGGTCCTTGTCTATCCCACCTTTCTCATCCCCTTTTGCACCTGGCTGCTGATGGGATACTTCAAATCGATCCCCAAGGAGATGGAGGAGTGTGCCATGATTGATGGAGCCAGCCGGCTCAGGGTATTTTGGCGTATCATCATTCCTCTCTGCCTTCCCGGGATCTTTTCCGCCGGGATATTTGCTTTCACGCTCTCCTGGAACGAGTACCTATACGCTCTGACCTTCATTTCCACTACGGAGAGTAAGACCGCCCCGATTGGTTTGGTGACGGAACTCGTCCGCGGAGATGTCTATCACTGGGGGCCTTTGATGACCGGAGCCCTTTTTGCTTCCGTCCCTGTGGCCTTAGTCTATTCTTTCTTTGTTGAACACTATGTGGCTGGATTAACAGGAGCGTTAAAGGAGTAAATCATTTATGGCAAAAGTAACCTTGGAAAATGTTTCAAAACATTTCGTCTCCAAAGGGTCTACTGAAGTCATTGCAGTCAAGGACTTTAGCTTAGAGATCGAGGACAAGGAATTTGTGGTCTTCGTCGGCCCCAGTGGCTGCGGGAAGACAACCACTCTAAGAATGATTGCAGGGCTTGAAGAGATCACCGATGGAAAGATCTATATCGGAGATCGTCTGATCAATCGAATTCCAGCCAAAGATCGCGACATTGCCATGGTCTTTCAAAATTATGCCCTCTACCCCCACATGACCGTCTATGACAATTTAGCCTTTAGCCTTGAGATGAGGAAATTTTCAAAAGAGGAGATTAACCAGAGAGTACGGGAGGCCGCAGACCTCCTTGAGATCTCGGAACTCCTGCAACGGAAGCCGAAGCAGCTCTCCGGTGGGCAACGCCAGCGGGTGGCGGTGGGGAGGACCATCGTGAGAAAACCCCAGGTCTTCCTCTTCGACGAACCCTTATCCAACCTGGATGCCAAACTCAGGGTCCAGATGCGAGGGGAGTTGAAGAAACTCCATGAGCGGCTAGCATCGACCATTATCTATGTGACCCACGATCAGGTGGAGGCCATGACCATGGGAGACCGTATCGTTGTGATGAAAGACGGTCTCATCCAGCAGATGGGAAAGCCACTCGACCTCTACTTTCATCCTGTCAACAAATTTGTGGCTGGGTTTATTGGAAGCCCGACCATGAATTTCGTAGAAGCAAGACTCGTTACCTCGCATCAAAAATTGTATGTTGAGGCGGACGAGATGAAGCTTCTCGTTCCAGAAGAGAAGGCACGACATCTTCAGGGATTTGTGAATCAGAAGGTCATCCTCGGGATACGGCCCCAGGATCTCCCCAAAGCTTCTTCTCCTGTGGAAGGTGAGACCTTCAAGGCTCATGTGGAGATCATTGAGCCGATTGGGAATGAGATTTATTTAGATGTGAAGGCTGGCCGGGATTCTCTCATTGCGAGCGTTGATCCCAAGACGAAGGTGACCTCCCACGAGGAAATCCTGCTTCAGGTCAACCTGGAGAATATCCACCTCTTCAATGTCGAAGATGAGAAAAACCTCCTCTGATCAAATACCCATTGCATATTGCAAATTGTAAATTTCAAATTGTAAAATTAAGCCAATTATGGAAAACCTACCAAAAATTTTCAAAATCCGTCAGAAGATCGATACTCCCCAATTGGACAACATCGAGAAAAGGGTGAACGAACTTCTGGACCAGTTTGAGTTATCCAAGAAGGTGAAGAAGGGAGAACGGATCGGTTTAACTGCGGGGAGCCGTGGTATTAAAGAC
>VGSD01000612.1 GCA_016875155.1 Deltaproteobacteria bacterium
CCAGAATCGCATTTCCATAATCGTTCACCTGAACGCCCCAGGAAATCATCTGAAGGGCTGTAGCGACATTGGCTTTGGTCGTATGGGTCTGGCTTACGATCTGGCGAAGCCTTTCAGAACTGTTGCCTGAGGTTCCGTGTTGAGCGCCTGAAATCTGATATTTCTCTAAAGCGGTGTGAATCTCTGTGGTCAATGGCACCTGGATTCCGGAGTCCTTCTCTTCGATGCCATGGGTTGTCCCATTATTTAAAGCAATCCAGTCCGGAATGATCTCATGAGCATTCAGCCCCTGGATCAGAAAAAGGGCCTCCTCAACTGTGGACAGTCCTGCGTCACCTTTAATCTCCCCTACCTCTGTTTCGAGTCCTGCCCATTTGGGGATGAAGGGGTTAATGGCAATATTGGCCAATAAATTTTTATCATCCGGGAGATGAGAGGCATCAATGGCAATCGAGGTCATTCCAGCATCAAAAAAGGTAGGGATTTCGACCTTGGCCAGAGCAAGATCCTTATCGTTTTTGATGCCGTAATGGTCCGCATGAATGGCCACCGGAACTGTGAGGCAGAGTTCATTGCAGATCGCATCCACCAGCATCGCCATATTCCAGTAGTTGACCGCGCAATAGGCCTTTGTTCCACCTTCGGATTTTGCGATCTCGATGATGACGCTGGCGTTGGCGCGCTGGGCCGCCTGAAGCACTCCCCGGATCACCAATTGATTTCTGCCGTTAGCAGCCATGGCCATGGCTTTCCCTTTTGCTCTCATGGCCCGATCAATCACTTTTCCGCTCACAATCAAAGCTTTTGAATTTGGGAAAAGCCTCTGAATATTAGGCGGTCGCCCGATTTCGAGCGCTTTTTTAAAATCAGCCTTTTTAATCTTTCTCCTTGCCATGGTGCTCCCTCCTTTTAGATCGTAAAATTGAACAGAAAAAAAGACTTCGTTAAACGGAAACGATGCCCGTATCGTTTATAAAAGGCTACGTCTGTCGTATTTAATTCTTTTAAACGTAACCGTTACCGAATAACGAAACGCCTGCCTGCGCGAAGCCCCGCCCTGCGGGACAAAGGCAGGGGCTTCGTAACCATCACCCTAACCCTAATCCGTGTTTTTTGAGTATTCACATCTTTTTTCTCTCAAGACCCTGGCAATATCCTCTACCAGTCTCTTTGACCCCACATAGAGCGCTGTGCGCTGGTGATGTTTGGTTGGCTGGATATCGAGAATCGGGATTCCTTCTTCATTCACTGCTGTTCCGCCTGCTTCACGGCACATGAAAGCCACCACGGCTGCTTCATACATGAGCCGGAGTTTGCCCTCAGGGCGATTCTTCTTTGGATTAGGGTGATTGACGATAGCCGGATACATGAACATACCACCGTTGGTCAGAACCCGATGAAAATCTCCGGCTAATGCCCCCAGGTATCGGAACGCATACTTGCTCTCATTCTTCATAACCCACTTCTGAACCCATTCCGCATAGGTATAGCGGTTCGATGCATTAAATGATAATTCCCAACCCTTCATGTCTTCGGGAAGGACCATTCGCGTCGGCCGGACAAAGGTCATGGTCTCATCAATGTGAAACCTCCACGTGCCTGCCTCCTTGAGACCGAGCGTGAACGTCCCGGTCGGTATCACAAACATGCCTGCCGCAATATAATCCTTCCCGGGCCTCAGGTGTCCGTCTTCAGGACCCTCCAGATTCCGCTTAGCAATGCCAAACATAAAGCCAACCGGCAGACCATGGGGAATATTGGATGAACCATCCAGAGGATCGAAATAGACAAAATAACGTCCTCCCTCAGGATTGATCGGAATGATCTCATCTGCCTCCTCGCTGACCGCATGAATGACCCGGCCAGAACTTTTTAAATAGTGGATGGTAATCTCCTGAGCGATCTGGTCCATTCGCATGACATCTTCATCCTGTACGTTGACATCCCCTGCCAGGCCGAGGTTTCCTTTTAACGCTCCTGTGAGATAGTAATGCTGAATATGTCTTGCCGCATTGATCAAGGCATCCATCAGGATGAGGAAGTGATAGGTGCGATTGTGTTTCTCCTGGTGTTGAAGGAGAAAATTCATAAAGGTCTGCTCGAACCGG
>VGSD01000613.1 GCA_016875155.1 Deltaproteobacteria bacterium
TGAATCGTGCAGCAAGGCTTTTGTGGGAATACATCCACGGTTGAGGCAGGTCCCACCGATCTTGTCCCGCTCGATCAGGGTCGCTTTGGCTCCTAATTGAGCTGCCCGAATTGCGGCCACATAACCGCCCGGCCCACCACCGATAATAACCACTCTTTTAGGGTTCATGGTCATTTTTAATAACTCAAAAATCCTTGGTAGCACAGGCCTCTGGCCTGTGACCATTATAAAGAAATCTCATAAAACCAGGGGTAATCTTCAGGTCTTTCAGAAAGCCCATTTTTTACTGGATTGTTCTTAATATATTGCCATTTCTCATTAAATTCCATCTCATCACGCACAATTCGATCGAATCTCTCATCCTGCCAGACTGATCCCTTCATTCCTCTTTGCTGATTGATTTTATGTGCGCTGAAACTTTTAAGACTGTGTAAGATCTCTCCTAAATCATATACACCGCCCTCCCTTTTATCCAAAGGTTGAGCCAATGCATGGACATGATCAGGCATAACCACAGCCGTATAAAGATTCCATTTCTGCTCATTCCAGTAACATAGGGATTCTAGAGTTATTGTCCTCTCTTCTGGTGATAAGATCTGACCTTTCAGGCATCGCCATGTCAAAAAATATACTCTGTTAGGCTCCTGCCAATGAGGTAGATTTCTTTTGGTAATTTTAAAAGAAGTCACAGGCTGGAAGCCTGTGCCACCAGATTTATTTTTCAAT
Organism: Deltaproteobacteria bacterium; assembly: GCA_016875155.1. Next base: position 727 of record VGSD01000613.1, read on the forward strand.
ATCCTTTAACCTCTTTACTTCCCAGTCTCTTGGAAAGATCTTTTTTAAATGAAAACATATCCTATCGGTTAATTGATCTCTTGAAACCTTCTTCCCCAGAATCTTCTCTATCGAAGTTACTTTTACCTTTTTGAGGCCGCAGGGATTGATCAGGTCAAAATATTTCAGGTCTGTCGCATAATTTAGAGCAAGTCCGTGTAAGGAAACCCAGCGTTTGATGGCAACGCCGATCGAAGCGATCTTGTCACCTTCTGCCCAGACCCCTCGATTGGACGAATCCCTCTTCCCCTCGATTCCGAAATCGCTCAAGATAGACAGGATCACCTCCTCCAGCTCATTGACATAACTAATGAGACGATACCCGTACTCTTTCAGGTTGAGGATGGGATAGACGATCATCTGTCCGGGGCCATGGTAGGTGACATCACCACCCCGTTCCGTATGGAAGATGGGAATCTTCATCGCTTCCAGAACATCCGGAGAGATGAGGAGGGATGAACGTTCTCCACGCCTTCCGAGGGTGATCACATGAGGATGCTCGAGAATGAGAAGCAAGTCCGGCAATTCTCCTTCCACTCGTCTCGACCAGAGATGATGCTGAAGGTCCAAGGCCCTTTGGTAGTCGATCAGGCCAAGATTTAGGATGTATCCTTTGTGGTTCATAAGTTCTAGGGGATCAGGGTACCAGGAAATCAGGATGTAGGATACCAGGGCATCAGGATAACAGGGAAAATAAGAACGAAATAATTTCTAAACCTGATGACCTGATAGCCTGATAGTCTGATATCCGTTATTCATCTATCTCCAGTCCATCTCAACTTCGGTTTTCTGGCGGCTAGGACCTCATCGAGCCGCCTCACCTTCACCCTCTGTGGAGCCTCACGGAGAAGATCGGGATTCTCTTCTGCCTCTTTCGCAATAGTGATCATCGTCTCGATAAATCGATCGAGGCCCTCTTTGCTCTCGGTCTCCGTTGGTTCCATCATCAGTGCCCCTTTGACCACTAATGGAAAGTAGACCGTGGGCGGATGGAATCCATAGTCAATCAGCCTCTTGGCGATGTCAAGGGTATTGATGTGAACCTTTTCCTGATTCCGATCAGTAAAAACACACTCATGCATACAGGGCCGATCATAAGGAAGGTGATAATGATCTTTTAACCTCTTCATCAGGTAATTGGCATTGAGCACAGCCATCTCGCTGACCTTCTTCAAACCTTCTGCCCCCATGGAGAGGATATAGGCATAGGCCTTCAACATCACGCCGAAATTTCCATAAAAAGCCCTTATCTTTCCAATACTCTTGGGTAGATCAAAATTGAATCGGTAGGTTTCTCCCGCTTTTTCAATCACCGGAACAGGAAGAAAAGGAGTCAGC
>VGSD01000614.1 GCA_016875155.1 Deltaproteobacteria bacterium
GAATCGCTCAAAGCTCTTCGTCCACGTAAACGAAGTTGTATTTCACTTCCGTCTGCACCCGGTTGATGTCTTCGCACCATTGCCGCAGCCGTTGTATCTTGAGGGGTACGTCCAGGTCTTCCTGCCCCTTGGTTTCGACAATAAAAATCTGCTTGGCGGACACTATTGTTTTCCGACTTTTTACGAGATCATCAATCGTCAAGTTCCAACTTTTCAGGTTCACATAGCAACTCTGCATTGACGGATGTCTGTCCACATTTCTTACATCTCCACCGAATATTGTTTTTCCTGTTGTGACAGGTTTTGGGTGGCATTAAAGTTGCGGAACAACACCAATCAATCTTTTTCCCCATTCCTTGAACTTTGCAGATGCGGGCCGCATCCAGTGCGACTGCTCCGCAATTAGCACAAATATAAGCCTTTGTATCTTTAGGAAGAGGGATGGGTGTCTTATCTGTCATTACTATCTCCTTTCGATTTTTTTATATATGACCGACCTGACGCAGTCGGGCAACTCGCCGTTCGCACCGCGAAGCGGTGCGAACCATTAATTATCTTGCCATTTTGCCCTGATAATGTGATATTAAAGGGGTTTTCGAGCACTTTTGTCCGATGCCTACTATTAGTGATCTCAGAGTACCATTATGGAAGTCTTATATGCCCGACTCGACAAAAAGTCAACCCCTCGACCCCCCGGCATAAATGCCCGGGCTTGCTCAAGGTTGACCCTGAGCCCTTCGATTTCCCTCAGGGCCATGACCAAAAACGAATGGCGGCGATTTCCGTCTACACCTTGAAAGGCGGAGCTTAGCGCCGTCGAACGGGTCAACATCAAAAACTCTTCAATCAAGTCCGATAGGTACTCTGGCTGCAGCAGATTTCCTGGACTCCTTACAGAATTCGTAATATTTTAGCGGTTTGAAAAACCTTATAAAATCCCTCCCAACCTCCCTTTGCCAAAAGGAGGCAAAAGGGGTTCCCCCTTTGGAAAAGGGGGATTTTATGATGATTTTTTTGATCCATTGACCCATAAATCTCTTCTTTTCAAAAAGCTAAATTGATACCAGAATTCAAATTTTGAAATTTTCTTTTAAAACCTCCAATGCTTCTTCTCTGGTTTTGATCTCACCTTCGATCTGTTTTTCGCGAATGAAATTTAAGATTTCACCAACCTTTGGTCCGGATGGATAACCCAGAGCCATCACATCGTAGCCGCTGACGAGTGGAGGTGGATGGACAATGTCCTTTTCTTCGAAGAGTTGAAGAATTCGAAGGCAATGGCCTTCGACGATTTCGTCAATCTGGATGGAGAGGATTCCTCTGCTTGCCTCTTTATCCGCGAGGGTGTGGAGAACGAGAAGAGGCGTTTCTTCCCCTATCTGATTGACCAGCCTTTTCAGGGCTGTTTCACCGGTCTCTGAAGAAAGGTTGAGAATTCTCATATGATGTTTGACGAGATGAAGAACCCGGTTCTTCATCTCATTGGAGAATCTCAGCCTATCCATGATGGCCTCTGCGCTCTTGCAGGAGAAGGATTCATGATGGTAGAAGTGGACCCTTCCTTTCTCATCCTGAGAGTAAGTGTCCTGTTTTCCGAGGTCATGGAAGAGGGAGGCATAATATAAGACCAGCCTATCTTCCTGGGGCAGAGAGACTGCCTTTCCATTCTGAGCCAACCATTCCTCAGCCCAGGCTATTTTATCGATCATAAGAAGAATATGGGAAAGGACATGAAGATGGTGGTGTTTGTTCTGGCCAAGGCCTTTGAGCCCTGTTAACTCAGGCATGAGAACGAGAAGGAGTCCAAGTTCGTAGAGAGATTTTATTCCGAGCCCTGGCCTGGAGGAGAGGAGGATCCGGTCCAGTTCCATCTTGATTCTTTCACCGGGGAGATCCCGAATCAATTCTTTCTTTGAGGAAATCTCCTCCTCCAATTTTATATCCACTGTAAATCCTTCGAGGGTGCAGAGATAGCGTATCGCCCGCAACATCCGCAGGGGGTCCTGGTCCATGGAGCGTGGAGAGACAGAACGGATTATTTTTTTTTCAATATCGTCAAAAGCTCCTTGGACTGCATGACAGGTCTCATC
>VGSD01000615.1 GCA_016875155.1 Deltaproteobacteria bacterium
GCAGAGCTCTCTATTTTTTCGCTTTCTTGAGGAAGGGGTGGGGGATTCCTTTCCGGTAGGCCAGGGCCTGGCAGGAGGCGATCGGATGATCCTGGTCATCGAAAACTTTAATCTCACAGAGTGATGTCTTCTGGGTTTGGTGAACCTCCCTTGCCTCAGCAATCAAATGGCTACCCGGTGAAGGAGACGAAAGATAGGTGATATTCATATTAAGAGCCACGGCCAGGGTCCCATGAGAATTGGAGGCGGTCTCAAAGGCTTCATCGATCAGGGCAAAGAGCGCTCCCCCATGGGCCATGCCAAAGATATTTTCCATGTCCGGGGTGAATGTCATCTCCACCCTGGAGTATCCCTCATTCATATCAACCAGCTTGAGCCCGAATTTCTTTGCAAAGGGTTCCTTCTTCACCTGTTTAAAAAAAGCCTCTTTGACCTTTCCGTCCATGAGATGTCCCAATCGATGGTAAGCGCTTATGCGTTCATTTATTTAGAGAAAAGAGAGTTTTGGGCTTCCGGTGAAACCCATTCACGGCGAATAAGTCGCCTGCGATCCTTCGGAAAAGTGAGCGTTATCGTGGTCCCGCTACGGAGCCGGCTCTCAATCCGGATTTTTCCTCCGTGGTCTTCCATCATCCGCTTGACAAAAGTGAGACCCAGTCCCACCCGCTCAGGCCTTGTGGAAAAGAAAGGCTCGAAAATACGATCGAGATTCTTTTTAGGGATTCCCTCTCCTCTATCTGAGACGGAGATTTCCACATTTTCTTCATTACAGGCAAGAAAGACCCTTATTCTTTTTCGCTCTTTCTTCCTCTTGCCCTGTCCGATAGATTCTATGCTATTCTCCAGAATATGAGAAAGGGCCCGGATCACCAGGCCTCTATCAATGTAGAAGTATTCCTCCCCTTTTAAAGACCCCTCTTCCAAATTGAAAGAGATTTCCTTCGCTTTCTCCACCTGTGAAACGCTCTGGAGGGTTCTCTCTACGACCTCAAGAAACTTCTCCCTCTGGAAAACCGGTCTGGGCATCTTAACCAACTCTTCCATCTGCCGGATCATCTCCTCCAGCCGCTTCGCCTCCTGAAGAACCCTATCGATATAGGCTTTTGTCTTAGGGGAAGAAACGGATGCTTTCATAAGGCGCTGAGCATAGCCTCCGATCGTGGCAATCGGGTTCCGGACCTGATGGGCAATCTCCTCCACCATCATCCCAAGGCTTGCCCGGTGCCTCAACTCCAATTTCTCCCTTTCCAGTCTCTTCAAGCGCTGAATTTCTTGGAAAGAGAAGGCTAAAAAAGTCTCCCCTCCCTCTTTGAAAGAGGCGGCGGAGAGGTGAACGAAGATTCCCTTTCCATCCCTCTGTCGCAAGAGCCCGTCTCCTTCGAAGCCAGCCTTGTCAATCGCTAAATAAACGATGTTGGGCAGAAAATATTTCAGGTCATCTTCAAAGAAAAGAACTCGGATCCTCTGCCCTTCCATCTCTTCTCTCATATAGCCGAAGAGATGTTCCGCATAACGGTTGGCATAAAGGATTTTTGAGTGGAGGTCCGTAAGGATAAAAGCCACATGGACTAAATCAAGAAAGGGATGTCGGGTTTTCGGAATCTCGGCCATAGTCAGCTTCATTCATTCTATTCAATCATCCCAAAAAGTCAACCCCCCCTGAAGATTTATAAAAAATTCCAGAAATCTCTGATAAATCTATTGAATTGTTTTTTTTAAAATCTGTGCAATTTTTCATGACGGGTTCGTCACCTTCGAACAATGAAAATCTTTAACCCCCCATTACCCCCCTTTGGCAAAGGGGGGCGACGGGGGATTTGAGATTTATTTTCTAAGAAATCAGAGAGCTAAAAATAGTTTTTCAGAGCTCTCTCTTTTTCTTGACAAACAGAGGAAAACCTCGTTATTTAAGGGTTCAATGAAACTTCAGACAGAGATTCTGATCATTGGTGGCGGGGCCACTGGTGCGGGGATACTGAGAGACTTATCGCTGAGGGGAATTCCTTCTCTCCTGATCGAAAAGGGAGATTTTTTATCAGGAGCCTCCGGAAGAAATCATGGCCTCTTTCACAGCGGTGGAAGATATGTGG
>VGSD01000616.1 GCA_016875155.1 Deltaproteobacteria bacterium
GGTGAGAAGTTCAGTTCCTTGATCTTCTGAAAGATGCATTCTTCAAGTTTCTTATCATTTATTTTACTTGAAATGAGGTTTGCCTTGATGACTTTGCCTTTTGAGTCAATCACCAATTGGAAAGTTACCTCACCCTGAATATTTGGGTTTTTCTCCAATGTCTTTTGATAACACAATTCGATAGCAGGGATTTTTTGTTTGATTATTTTCTGAAAATCTTCTTTTGATATCCCTCCTGAGGTTGTTATCTCTCCAAGCTCTACAGATAATTTCAGAAGCCTTGATTTTGCTTCTTCATCTCTACTAACCTGACTCTTGGCATCGATCTCAAAAGCTCTGGCTGCATATGGAGTAGCCAATTTGGTTGCTGATGCCCCTTTGTTTTTGCCTACAGCATATTCAGATACTCCCTCGGGGAGAGGAAGGGGTTGCTTCACTGTTACCGCCTGGCCATCAACCAGACGGACTTCCGTATCAATGGCAACAAAAGAGGTGTAGGCCGTCAGAAGGTTATAGTCGAGTCCTAATTGGGTAACCTCCTTAATCCGGTCAGGATCATTTCTTAAAGCATTGTAATCCGAAAGAAGAGCGATTCGATGTCTGGCCCAGAGGTATTGGAGGGAAGAGTTCGATTTAAGTGGTTTTTCCTTCCGGATATCAATCTTATTCACATAAGGACCATTGCTCGTCATTCCATGTAAAGTAATTTCACCAATGGGCTTGCCTCGCCATTTTCCAAAGACGATGACCGGTCTTTCTGCAAAAACATCAGGAATACTGATCGGTTCGACATCATAGACACCGAACTTTCCAAAATCCACTTTGACCTTTGTTAAGACTGGGGACTCGATCATCTTTCTAAACTTTTCTGCTTTTTCACGAGTCTCTTCAGGTTTGGAGATGACGAAAGGCTCTCCCATTCCGACCCTTGCCATTCCTTCGAGAAGGTGTCGGTTCACACTCGATCCGATTCCAAAGGTAAACATATTGGCATCTCCAAGATTTTTTCGAATCAGATCAAATACCTCCTCCTCGACCATGACATAGCCGTCCGTGGCAATTACCACTGTCCGGGAATATTCTTCTGACCTCTGAAGGGATAATGCCCGTTTAAGGGCTGGCAATAATTCCGTTCCACCACCGCCCCTCTGTCTATCAATGACGTTTAAGGCGTGTTGAATATTCTCTTGAGTTGCAGGAAGTGATTTTTCTGACATTAGAGAAGAACCACCGGCAAACAGAAGAACATTAAACTTATCGATTGGACGGAGACCTCCGATGAGGTCTCTAAGAAGTTTCTTGGACATATCCAGAGGAAACCCATACATTGAGCCGGAAACATCAACGATGAATATATATTCTCTGGGTGGGATCTGACTGACACTTACTCTTTTAGGAGGTTGGAGCATTAAGAGAAAGAATTTTTCCTTTTCCCCCTCAAACAGAAGCATCCCAGATTGGACTTTACCGCCTGCAAGTTGGTATCTGACAATATAATCTCGATTTCCACCGTTCTTTTCCGAAGGGTCGAGTTTGATGGTGGCACGGGAAGGTCCATCATAACTGATATCCACCTTATGAGAGGTACATGTGGCATTCTGGATGGGGAGGCCTGTGGAGAGATCCGTGATGATGTCAAACGTATAGGTTGGAGATTCCCCCTGACGAAGGTAGGGATTTTCAACCCACTTCTGAGCGGAATTGGCGGTTTCTGCAGGCTGGTTAGAGTAGCGTGGTCCCACAACTGTGGGATATACAAATTCATAAATCCCATCTGTTGGAACGAGTAACTCCGTGTATTTCAACTCCACCTCAATTACATCACCCGGTAAGATGTTTGCAACGTTCATCTGGAATACGTTGGGCCGCTGCTGTTCTAATAAGGAGGCGCTTTTCCCCTGTTGTTTGGCCTGCTCGTATTGCTGGCGCGCCTCTTCCTTTTTTTGAATCTTGGCAATAACGGTTCGCTTCCCGATCGTCATTTTCATTCCATAAACTGCTGCCCGCGTGGATGCCGGAAAGATGTAGATGGCCTCAATGGCTTTTTTGCCTTCATTCTTATAGGTCTGAGTGACCATGACATCTGCGAT
>VGSD01000617.1 GCA_016875155.1 Deltaproteobacteria bacterium
AAACAGAAGCCAAAGAGAGTATTAAACTCGAAGGTGAATTTTCAATGGATCCCCTTGGTGCAGGAGGGGCTTTGGAGATCAAATCGATTCCATTAAAGAAATATGCGCCTTATTATCGGGATAGCATTCTCTTTGATATTGAAGAGGGTCGTATCGATTTTTCTACACGCTATAAATATGCAGCAGGTGAAAAAGAGCCGGAGGTCCTCCTTTCAGGGCTGACTTTTATCCTCAATTCCCTTCGACTTAAGAAAGCGGAAGAGAATGAAGACTTTGCCAGGATTCCCAACTTCTCCGTTAGAGAGACCGACGTTGATCTTAATAAGAGAGAGGTGAAGGTCGGGAGAATCTCGACACAGAAAGGGGACTTCTCCATCAAGCGTTTGAAAAATGGCGATTTGAATGTCCTCAATCTCTTTCCTTCCCCTCCATCGTCGGCATCTCCATCAGTAACCCAGGAAAAACCTGTGGAAGACAAAACAAAGGGTCCTGAAAGACCATGGACCGTCTCTTTGAAAAATTTATCGGTCGATGGTTATGCGATTCGAGTGGAGGATCAAACCCTTGTTGACCCTGTGACGATGACAGTAGACGACTTTAAACTGCTTGGAGAGAATCTCTCTACAGCAAAAAATAGTAAGGGCAAACTTTCTCTTGACCTTCTGTTGAACAAGAAGGGAACCTTTTCTATGGCAGGGATGGTTGGCGTCGATCCTATTGCAGCAGATTTGAAGATGAATTTAAAAGGTTTAGAAATCGGGCCCTTCCAGTCCTATTTTACCGATAAGATAAAAATCAACTTAACAGGCGGTGCCTTTTCAACGACCGGAAACCTTTCCTTAGGGATGGCAGAAAATAAAGAATTGAAAACCACCTACCGGGGCGAAGCCTCTTTAACTCATTTTGCATCGATTGATAAGCAGAATGCCGAAGACTTCCTGAAATGGGAATCCCTCTCTTTCGAAGATCTGAACGTGGGGATGAATCCTCTCCTGGTGGATGTCAAGGGGATCGCCCTTACCAATTTCTATACCCGTCTGGTCATTCATCCGAGTGGATCACTAAACCTTCAGGAGATTATGATCAAAGAGGAGCCAAAGAAAGAAACAGTTCCTCCTGCAAGCCAGGAGAAGGCTGCCCCTCCGACCCAAGAGAAAGCGCCCCCTGCGCAGAAAGAAAAAGAGTCACCTCAAAATATCAAGATCGGAACGGTTACCCTGCAGGGAGGAAGAGTTGACTTCTCAGACCAATCCCTCAAACCTGAATATTCTGTAAAACTGACTGAGATCGGAGGAAGGGTCTCCGGGCTTTCCTCCGAGGAGACGACGCTGGCCGACATGGAGCTCCGTGGAAAACTGAATGATTATGCTCCCCTTGAGATCACAGGTAAGATCAATCCTTTGAAAGAAGACCTGCACGTCGACTTAAAAGTCCGGTTTAAGGATATGGACCTCAGCCCGATGACCCCTTATTCCGGGAAATATGTTGGATATACCATCGAGAAGGGTAAACTTTCTTTTGATCTCCAATATCTCATCGACAAGAAGAAACTCGACTCCAAGAATTATATCTTCCTGGATCAATTCACTCTGGGAGATAAAGTCGAAAGCCCTGAAGCGACCAAGTTGCCCGTCAAGCTTGCCATTGCCCTTCTGAAGGACCGGAAAGGGGAGATCAAGTTAGATATCCCTGTTTCAGGAACTCTGGATGATCCTAAATTCAGCGTATGGGGAATCATCCTGAAGATTCTTGTCAATCTGATTGCCAAAGCCGCCACCTCACCTTTTTCACTTCTCGGAGCGATCATCGGAGGAGGAGAAGAACTCAGTTACGTCGAGTTTGAATACGGAAGTTTCGCAATCACCGAACCGAATGCCAAGAAACTTGAGGCGATCGTGAAGGCGCTCCATGATAGACCCTCCATCAAAATGGATATCGAAGGCCATGTAGATGTGGAAAAAGACAGAGAGGGGTTAAAGCAGTATCTCTTCAATAAAAAACTGAAGGCCCAGAAATTGAATGAAATAGTGAAAAAGGGGCAACCGGCCTTACCCGTAGATGACGTCAAAATTGAA
>VGSD01000618.1 GCA_016875155.1 Deltaproteobacteria bacterium
TGTCTGCTACCTGATCACCTGAGATTCTGATAACCACTAAACTTTTTAAGATTTAGTTGGAAAATTAGGCTATCTGAGGAATTAGCTTTGAAACTTATTCATTGTGATGTTCTGATCATCGGTGCGGGAGGTGCGGGTCTCAGGGCCGCGATTGAAGCCAAGGAGACGTTCAAAAAAGGAAAGATCCTTCTTGTCGCCAAAGGCTCGTTGGGAGCATCGGGCGTCACTGCCACTGCCTGCTCGGACCGGATGGCTTTTCATGCGACCCTTCCCTATACAGAACCCGGAGGCTCGGATAACTGGAAATATCATGCAGAGGATATCTATCGTATTGGCGGATATGTCTCAGATGGCGACCTCGCGATGATTCTGGCAAAAGAATCACAAACCGCCTTGGAATATCTCGATTGCCTGGGGGTCCCGTTTGTGAAGAGGGAAGACGGTCGGATAGACCAGTTTATCACCGATGGCTCTGAATATGCCCGGGCCTGTTATACCGGTCCGAGGACAGCTAACCATATTGAAGAGGCCCTGGTAAAGAAGATCGCCTCAATGGATATTCGAATCATCGAGCACTGCATGATCGCAGATCTCATTAAATATCGAGGACGGGTGATCGGAGCCTTCGGGATTGACGAAAGAGAAAAAGCGGGCATCAGAGAGCGGTTGAATGTCTTTTCCAGTAAAACCATCATCCTTGCCACAGGTGGTGCTGGAGAGGTTTTTGAAACCCATGTCTTTCCTGAGGGGATGACAGGCGATGGCTATGCGCTGGCTTATCGGGCAGGAGCAGAACTGGTCAACATGGAGTTCATTCAGATCGGACCGGCTTCGATCAAGACCCGTCTCAATTGTTCCGGGAGTCTGATGAGGACTGTTCCCAGGTTTTTGAATGAAAAGGGCGAAGAGTTTTTAAAAAACTATCTTCCGGAGATGACCTCTCCTGCAGAGATATCCAATCTCGTTTTTGAAAAAGGAGCAAGCTGGCCTGTCTCCCTGGATAAAAAGACCCACCTGATTGATGTCGCCATGCTCAAGGAGATCGCTCAAGGTCATAGGGTCTTTCTCGATTACAGAACCAATCCTGAGGGATTCCAGTTTGACGATCTTGACCCGAAGTGGCAGCAGAGATATGAGAGGGAGATTAAGGAACCCATCCCTCTCAGAGAGAGGGCAAGGTCGCCCCTTGATCGTCTGACAGAAATTAATCCAGAATCGATTGAATGGCTTAAGGAACATGGGATCAATCTTCGAATAGGAGAACGAATTGAGATCGCTCCATGCATCCAGCACTTCCAGGGAGGTGTGAAGATCAGAGAAAAGGGAAATACTTCCCTCAAGGGGCTTTACGCTGCCGGAGAATGTGCAGGCGGCCAGCACGGTGCAAATCGCCCTGGTGGAAATGCCTTACTCGATGGTCAGGTCTTTGGAAAGATTTCGGGCCGCGAGGCAGCACTGGAGGCAATGAACCTCCATCTAAAACCCAGTATCAAACCCCGCCGTATTGAAGAATATTCATCCAAATTCAATCGCATGAAAAATGGGAAAAGACCGCTTGAGGTGAGAAGGTCTCTCCAATCCATCACCTCTTCATACGCAAGTGTGGTCAGGACACCAGAGGGACTCAGAAAGGGATTGAAACGTTTAGAGGCTTTAAGGAGAGAAGGCTTCTCCATGGATGAGACAGGACCTGTCTATACATTGGAGACGGAGAATCTCCTCGACGTAGGAGAAATGATCCTGAGGGCGTGTCTCGCCAGGAAAGAATCAAGAGGACCCCATCTCTTCTTTAACCAATTTGATGATTCTCATCCCCTTCCCTCTCAAGACCCGAAATGGAGAAAATATATCGTCATCCAGAATCGATCGGGAAAGATGGTGCTAAAAAAAGAGAAACCAGTAAGTAGGGCAACCCTTCAGGGTTGCTGAACCTGGAGAAAATAGCAGGGCTAAAGCCCTGCCCTACAAGTCATAAGGAAAATATAATATGAACGTCGAAGTCCTTTCCTCCCCCATCCAAATCGGAAATAAGACAGCGGCCAACCGCATTGCGATTCAACCGATGGAATGTAAT
>VGSD01000619.1 GCA_016875155.1 Deltaproteobacteria bacterium
AATGGAGGGATGATATTTCAGGAAGGACCATCCGAGAAGGAGATCGGATTGACCTTGGAGGTATTGAGGTTCTGGTCTTTGAGACTCCAGGCCATTCCTCGTGCTGTATCGCAGGCTATGTGCCGGAGCTAAAGGCTCTCTTTCCCACGGATGGCGGAGGCATTCCTTTCGGTGAAACGATCATCACTTCGGGAAACTCAAACTTCACCAAATACCAGGAGAGCCTTGAGCGCTTAAGACCTCTCGAAGTGGAATACTACTGCGCTGACCATTATGGGTATGTGACGGGTGAAGAGGCAAGACAGTTCATTCCAATGACGATCGAGATGGCAAAAAAGAAGCGCTCCCAGATGGAGGAAGCCTATCGGTCCACTCGCGATATCGATGCGGCGGCAAAGTTACTCATCTCTTCTTTTTATGAGGAGAGCCCTGACTATTTCCTCTCTCCTGACATCTACCTCGATGTCCATCGCCAAATGATCCGCCACATCGCCACCGTGATCGAACGGAAATAGGAAAATCGGGGGTCACATCTTTGGAGGTCTCTCATACAAACGTATTAAATAAGATGCTGAAACAAGTTCAGCATGACAAGAAAAAGAATGTCATTCCGAACTTGCTTCGGAATCTCCCATTTGGGCAATACAAAAAATTAATTGCGTTTGTATGAGTAGGTTTGTGAACACTCCAATTTTCCTATTTTCTTGACAACCTGACCCAATTCTAATAATTTTTATCTATGCCCCGGTTCGCAGGAATCTGTGTTGAACATTAACCTCACCGTATCACGCAACAGGGAAACACAAGGATTGGGCATCTGGAACAGTGGAGAGGAAAAAAGATAGAAAAAATAGGGAAGTGTCCCTAATTTAATTTGGAGGAAGTATGGAGGAGAGGATATTGGTTGTGGATGATGAAGAGGTGATCTGCAATATTTTAGTTCGGAGATTAGGAAGGGAAGGATATTCCTGCACCACAGCCAATAATGGGAAGGAAGCCCTCAACCATTTTTATAAAGAAAAATTTTCTCTCATCATCTCCGACATGAAAATGCCTGAGATGACCGGGATTGAGCTTTTACAGAAGATTAAGGCCATTGACCCCAAGATGAGGGTGATCATGGTAACCGCCTACCCGGAGATCGACCTAGCGGTGAATGCGATGAGACTCGGGGCTTACGATTTCATCATCAAGCCGGCAGACCTTGACCTGATTGTCATGAGCGTGAAGAAAGCCCTTGAAAGCAAACGGCTCGAAGAGGAGATAGAGGCCTATCACAATCGTTTGGAAGAAATGGTAGAGGAGCGGACGGCCAAACTTCAACAGGCTTATCGGTTTCTTAAAAAGAGTCACCTGGACTCAGTCAAAGTTTTAGCTGAAGCGATTGATGCGAAAGACCCTTATACCCGCGGGCACTCCGACCGGGTGAAACGGATGAGTCTGGCCATCGCCCAAAAGATGGGTTTCTCCGAAGAGAGGCTGGAGACTCTCGAATATGGAGCGCTCCTTCATGATATCGGTAAGATCGGCATCAAAGACGAGGTCCTGCAAAAGCAGGGACCATTGAGCAATCAGGAGTACCAGTATATTCGTGAGCACCCGATGATCGGGGTAAAAATTGTCGAAGGGGTAGAATTTTTTAGGGATAAAATTCCGATGATCCGTAACCACCATGAACATTATGATGGAAGCGGTTATCCGGATGGTCTGGTTGGCGAGGTCATCCCCCTGGAAGCACGAATCATCAACCTTCCCGATGCGTTTGACGCCATGACCAGCGCCCGACCCCATCGTGGGGTGATGCCCCTTCAGGATGTCCTTGGGGAAATTGAAAAGTGCAAAGGGAAACAGTTCGACCCGAAGGTTGTGGAGATATTTTTACGGGAAAAGATTTATAAGTTGTAGCCCTCAGGGGTAATCATCAAATTCCAAGCACCAATAATCAAATAATCACCAATTTATCAATGACTAAAAATCCAAGACAGGATAGAGCATAAAATTTTAGGTTATTTAAATATTGGTTATTGGAATTTATTTGGAGCTTGAAATTTGGTTATTCGAATTTAAATACCA
>VGSD01000620.1 GCA_016875155.1 Deltaproteobacteria bacterium
CCAATTCTATCATTCAAGGGCTTCTTAACGCCGGTCCCAATTAATTTTATTGATAAAATCTTGTAATTCTTTTAGTATTCCTAAGGCTTAACCCAACTTCCGCAGTTTCGAGGTTTAAAAAATTTTTTAAGGGCTTGGGGTTAGACCGGGGACACATAAGTATTTGATAAGACGTGTGGGCATTTTTAGTGGAGGTCAAAAAGGCAATGTAGTGACAACCTACCCTATTGACTTATTCGCCAAACGCGTGATAATCGGCGTGTGTACATCAGGAAAACGACGATTCACAAGGATGGCAAGCCCCACCACTATTGGGCTTTAGTAGAGTCCTATCGCACCGAGCGTGGTCCGAGGCAACGAGTCGTTGCCTGGCTGGGAGAGATGGATGAGGCAGGCAGACTGGGAGTCGAACGTGTTGCAGAAGGGACACCTGGTTTTCAGCAGAATCTATTTGAGAAGACTGAGCCGGAGTGGGTAGAGATTGATGTCAAAAGGGTGAGGGTAGAACACGTTGTAGACTTTGGTGGGCCATGGCTGGGATTAGAATTGATGCATTGTTTAGGCTTAGATCAATTTTTCATAGAGCATGTTCCCGGGGGTCGGGAGGAGATCCCATGGGCCATCATGGCGGAGGTTTTAGTGCTGTGCCGGCTTTGTCATCCATCGAGTGAACTTTACATTGCCGAGCATTTTTTTGAACAGACGGCATTGGCTGATCTATTAGGAATCCCTTCTGAGAAGTTCAATGAGGATCGGTTATACCGAGCGCTGGATCAAATATTACCTTACAAAGAAGCCTTGGAGCAACATCTGAAAGAGATGGCTGGTTCTCTATTCAAGCTGGAATATGATTTATTTCTCTACGATGTAACGAGCACCTACTTTGAAGGAGAGGCTCGAATCAACCCGCTGGCCCAACGGGGTTACTCTCGGGACCATCGGGGAGACTGCAAGCAAATTTGTATTGGATTGGTGGTAAGTCGGGAAGGTTTCCCCCTGGGGTATGAACTCTTTGCGGGGAATCGTACGGATGTGACCACGGTGGGAGAAATTATTGAGCTCATGGAAGGCCGTTATGGGAGGGCGAACCGGATCTGGGTGATGGATCGCGGAATGGTCAGCGAAGAGAATATGGGATTGCTAACGAGAGAGAATCGGCGCTATATTCTGGGAACTCAACGTGGGCAACTAAAAAAATACGAAGGGGAGTTATTAAAGACAGACTGGCAGGAGGTTCAGAGCGGATTGGAGGTCAAGCGGGTGGATAGCCCTGACGGAAAAGAAGTCTTCATTCTGTGTAGGAGTCGAGATCGGGCTGAAAAAGAAAAAGCGATCCATAATCGGTTTGAGCAGCGCATTGAAGAGGCTTTGATTCGGATGGAGAAGAGTTGTGAAAACCGTCGATACCAGATGGGTGTCATTGAGCGTCGTGTCGGCAGGTTGCTGGGGAGAAACAGTCGTGCAGCAGGCTTCTTCGATGTCCGGGTAGAGAAAGGCTCAATGGGTGGAGCGAAACTCATTTGGACAAAACGGGAGGACTGGCGGGAGTGGTCTCGGTTGAGCGAAGGATGCTACATGTTGCGCAGTAATATTCGGGATTGGTCTCCGGAAGAATTATGGAGAGCCTACATTCAGTTAACAGAGGCAGAAGAAGCCTTTCGAATTCATAAAAGTGATCTGAGTATTCGTCCCATATGGCATCAAAAAGAGGAACGGGTTCGGGCTCATATTTTGGTTTGTTTTTTAGCTTACGTGCTCTGGAAGACCTTGGGGCGATTGTGTCGCCAGGCAGGCCTTGGAGATGAACCAAGAAAAGTCTTTCAGGAACTCTCTCAAATCAAACTTACGGACGTGATCTTGCCGACTCGAAACGGTAAAGAGATCAAGCTGCGGTGTGTGGAAACACCATCGCGCCACCAGATGATCCTTTTACAAAGGCTCAAATTGAATCTACCGAAGAGGTTTATAAAACGTAATTTGTAGTGACAACTTTTTTCTTTGGGTTACGTAAAATCAATAACTTACGATCAAAATACCCCGTCAACTGCGGAAGTTGGGTTAAGATAT
>VGSD01000621.1 GCA_016875155.1 Deltaproteobacteria bacterium
TTTAGGATTTTAAACTCTGGATCAGACCCTCCAGATACTCCTTCCATTTATCCGCCTTCAGATTGGCCAGAGAGAAAGTCGCATGGGGATAGACATAGGGACAAAGCGTGACGGTTTTCAAATGGCTGGCATAATGTTTCAGTGTGGAAAGCCCCTGGTTTCCGAAGTCCGTTCTCATCCCTAAAAACATCACCACGTCATGATTGCCCTGTTTCTTGACTCCCTTCCATTCGGGGTCCTTCAGATGGTTGATGATCTCGACGGCATCATACGTCGAATCTGGCGTCACACCGCATTCAAGCAGTTTTTTCTTGGTGTGGGCCGTGGCGCAGGTTGCAGCGCCAAGCGTTTTGGCTAACTCAATACCGTATTCGATCGCCTTTTTCCCGCCCAGATCAATATCGATGCATCTCGGTCCAAAAACGAGCAGAGGTCTCTCGGCCTTCTTGATGATCTTCCCAAGAGCCGCTGCATCCTCGATGACCCGGCATCCCTTCAATCCCGTCAAAACATTGACATAATGTAATGGTAAGCTCATTTGATTACCTCCATTCTTCTGGTTATTTTTTATTTCTGCTCTCCCCCCTAATTTAGCCCGAGCCAAACTGAGTCAAACTCTAAACTCGAAACCCTAAACTCTAAACAAACTCAAAAACCAAAACTCAAAACAAAATTTTATAATTTGTATTTGAAGCTTTGGGTTTATTTAGAATTTAGTGTTTAGGGTTTAGAGTTTAATATTCTTATTTCCGAACACTCCAATTCATAAGTGCCTATTTTTTCCCTTTGATTGCTTCATCCACGGCCAGCTTCATCTGCAAGCCGGCGTGGTGCATCAAGGTATCTCCCAACTCCGGATCCATGACCATGGTGGCCATGCAGGGATGGTTGTGATGGAGGATGCCTGAACTTTCGACGGCATCCTTCATGTGCGTTCCAATGAGATGTTCGGCCACGTACCTTGTATTTCCACAGGGGGCATCCCGGATCACCCTGACCTGTTTCACTTTCTCATTCTCAAGATTGATTTCCACCTGAGGCCTTCCAAAATGCTTGAGAAATTCGAGGATCAGATCGTTCTGGGTCATTTTTTCCGTCAGGGTGCAGAAGGTCATCGGGTGAAGAAATTCGACTCCTATTTGTTCAAGTTTCTTTTTGAGCTGTCTGGCCAGTCCCGTGGTGAGGTGAACCTTGTTATCAACAGGGGCGATCACTGCACGAGCCCCGATCTGCTTGATGAACAGCGGAATCATCTCAGCCACGACCGGATGCTCCTGAACCGAGATGAGGAGATCACAGGAGGGAAGGCCCCGGGGAAGGTAGTCGGAAAGTTCCTCAACAAATGTGGGGATCCTCTTTGTGTAGTGAAATCCCTTGACCTCCCATGCCGCAGGTCCATGCTGGCTGATATTGTCCCAGAACCTCTTCCCGTAATCTCCCTGGTAAAGGATGAGCACTTTCATTTGACCACCGCATCAATCGGGATATTGCTCTCATACGTTCCGATCAGGGTGGGCAGGGTTAGCAGAGGTTTCGGCTTCCACCCAACGTTCTTCAGGTATTCGGATACTTCCTTCTTATAGACAATGGGAATGTCCTTATCGTTTCTGACAAAATTCTGGAGGTCATCCGGCAGCGTCCCCATATGCTGCTTGTAAAGGGAGATGTAGTGATTCAATTTGAGCTGCCTTCCCTGTGCGGTATCGTTCTTCCGGATACAGAGCTTTGCCAGGGTGATGATAGCCCGCTCTTTGCTTTCCACAACAGTGGACAGATGCTCAGGAGAAGGCTCTTCCGTATTGATCAGCTCCTTCTTTCTTCCATCCATCACGGTCCAGTCATCCTCTTCCTTTCTGGAGAGGTAGAGCCTTCTGTATTTGGCGGAATGGGGTCCAAGAACCACAGGGATACCCAATCGGTTGCATCCTGATCCAATGGAGAAGGCCTTCTGGGAGTAAGATCCCCAGACGAGACCAACCGCACCAACCCGGTTCAGGATATAGTCGGCAATGACTTCGTAGTTTCCACGTAAAGGAAGCTTTGCGAAGATGTTGGCGACCT
>VGSD01000622.1 GCA_016875155.1 Deltaproteobacteria bacterium
TGAGTCTCTGTGAAAAGACCATATCGCAATGCAACTATGCATGCATCCGCGCTTGCCCTCCGAAGGTGATTCCACCCCCACCCAAAAGCCTCGAAGAAATGAAGACGCTGGTCTGGGAGGGGATCAAGATCGATAAACCCGGTTGTTCCTATTATCAGGATAGGGGTCTCCCGCACATGGGGAGAAACGGTTACACCTACCGTTGCGGGATGTGTATTGCAGCATGCCCGGTTGGTTCCGAGATCCGCAAACGAGAGACTGTTGCAAAGGGGATTAGACCTGTAAGGATAATCCCCTAAGCCACGATTCATCCGCCTCCAAAAGTTTCTGAACCCAAAATGCTATGCTATGGGGCCAAATCCTGCAATCACACATTCAATAAAACAAGAGAGGGGTTTCTTGGACAATCAATTAGAAAAAGGGGGGGGGTAGGTTCTACAACGATTTGGGAGTTGGAGGATGGGATTAAGTTACAAATCATCGGCACCTTGCTTAAAGAGATTTCTAAATAAGTCCAGAAATCTCTGATTACACCGATTATGAAACGATTACATCGATTAAAAATACATTGAAAACTGAAGGGAAATCTGTGTAATCAATTTTTTAGATCTGCGTAATCAGAGAGCGAAAAATAGTTTTTCAAAGCTCTTTTGAATTTCTCTTGACTCCTCACTCCATTAGTATTAATCTGTAATACAGAGGTGATAGGATGCCAAGAAGATCTTCAGTACTATCCATATCTCTTCCACCGGAGCTCTCCTCCGACCTTGATTCGGTTGCAAACCAGGAGCGAAGGTCGCGGAGCGAATTGGTACGAGAGGCAGTCCGGCAATACATTCTTCTGAGCCGATGGAAAACCTTGCGCCAGAAAGCATCCCTCAAGGCCATTCAACAGGGGTTGAAAGAAGAGGATGTGGAGCGGCTGATCGACGAGGAGCGAAGTGCGCATCGTCGCAGACACTAACATCTTAGTTTCAGCCCTTCTCTTTGGTGGACCTCCGGAACAGGTGTTTTTAGCAGGAATGCGCGGGGAGATTCAACTGCTCACTTCCCTCTCCCTTTTAAATGAATTTGAGAAGGTACTCAAAGAAAAGTTCAAAATAAGTCCTCCTTTGGTGAAAGGGATCGTAGAAGAGGTGAGGGAGGTTGCAGAGGTCGTAGAGGTGTCCTCCCATATTGAGGCTATTTCATTTCCTGATGAAGACAATAGAGTTTTAGAATGTGCTGTCGATGGTAAAGCAGATTTTATTGTCACGGGTGATACCAAACATATCCTCCCGCTCAAAGAATACCGTGGGATAAAAATATTGAGCCCCTCTGAATTCTTAAAACACCTACCCATCGTAATCCTGTAATCGCTGTCTTACCGAAGGACATTTAGAAAAGAGGGGGAGGGAAAATCGGGTTACAAAGCGATGGTAGGTTTTACATTCATAGACTGGTTGACAAGGAAGAGATAATAATGTTTCCCCCAAAAAGGGGTAGGGAAATATGCTTGCCAAGAAGATATCCAAGAACCAGATCACCTTGCCTAAGGAGATTGTTAAAGCCTTCCCGGATGCCGATTATTTTGATGTCAGCATCAAGGACAATGCAATCCGTTTAATGCCCGTCAAAATAACCCCTGTTAAATCGTCCCTTGACAGTGTTAGAGAAAAAATTAAGAAGCTCGGCTTGACTGAAAAAGAGGTTAGGGAGGCAATCCAGTGGGCAAGAAGCCGAAAAAGATAATCAGAAAAGTAAAATAGTTTCGACCGGCACTGGAGGAAGCAACCGTCATGTTTTGGAGGAAGAAACGCATTGGCCTTGCTCTGGGAGGCGGGGGAGCCAGAGGGCTTGCCCATATAGGCGTGTTAAAGGTGCTTGAGAGGGAAAGGATTCCCATTGATCTTATTGTGGGAACCAGTATCGGAGCAATGGTCGGCGGGGCTTATGCGAGCGGGACCAGCCCGGATGAATTGCAAATAAGGGTAGAGGATTATCTTAAGAGTTCGGATTTTCGGTCGTCGGCAATCAAGGCTTTTGGGGCAGTCCATGGAAAGGAAGAGGTTGG
>VGSD01000623.1 GCA_016875155.1 Deltaproteobacteria bacterium
GAGGGGCAGAAGATGAATATGATGAGAAGTATGATGAAGCCCTTGCCTTTGTGGCTGAAACTGGTCAGGCTTCGATCTCTCTCATCCAGAGGAGATTTCGGATCGGTTATAACCGGGCAGCCCGTATCATTGAAAAGATGGAAGAGGAAGGGGTAGTTGGCCCCTCGGATGGTGTCAAACCAAGGGAGGTATTGGTTAAAAAGATTGAACCGTAACAGGTTGCTCAAAGCAAGGCTTAAGCCTTGCCCTACAGGTTAAATTATTTAATGTGCTTGTATCAACACCGTGTAATCAACCTTAAGGAGGTCAGTGTGAAAAAAGTTTCTTTTCTGATCTGTTTATCCTTTTTTCTGTCTGGGATGGTTTTTTATTCGACAGCCCTTGCGGCAACGGCTCAGGTTGTCCTGACGGAGATTCAGAATCAATATGAAAAGACCGACGACTTCGAAGCCAATTTTTCTCAGGAGTATATCGGAAAGGTGATGCGGCAGTCGCAGAAAGGGGAAGGGAAGGTCTATTTTAAGAAGAAGGGGATGATGCGCTGGGACTATCGTATTCCGAACCAGAAAATCATCTCGGACGGACAGACCCTCTGGTTCTATCAGCCCGAGGAGAATCAGGTGTTAGTCTCCTCCGCAGATAAGATGATCAAAGAGTTCGGATTTCTGGTTGGAGAGGGAGATCTGAGGCGGGATTTTAAGGTCAATCACGTGGTGGAATCCACTCCCTTAAAAGAAGACTATTTTGTCATCGAGATGGCTCCGAAAGAAACCCATCCGGCTGTATCGAAATTATCTCTGACAGTTGACAAGAAGAGTTATTTTATAATTCAGGTTGATGTCTTCGATGGATTGGGGAATGTGACACGGACCCGATTTAACGACATCAAGACGAATACGAACCTCTCCGGTTCCTTCTTCCAGTTTAAAGTTCCGCCCGGCACTGAGATTATCAAGATGCAGGACTCGGCCTCTCCGGGAGGGAAGAAACCTAAGTAGTTTGATCAGAATATGGAGTCCCTTAAATTCGAAGCTCCTGCCTGCGCGAAGCCGCTTCGGCGAAGGCAGGCGAAATCCGGAAGAGTGCTTAACAGGGAATCAGGGTACCAGGAAATCAGGATGCAGGATACCAGGGGATCAGCATATCAGGAAAACAGAAGATAGAAAATGTTTAAACCTGGTACCCGGATGTCCTGATATCCCCCACCGGATAACCTGATATCCTGATTACCGCCAAACCTTTTATGCCTCTTTACACCACCCAAGCGATTGTCATTCGCAGTCTCAATTATGGGGAGTCCGATAAGATCCTCACCTTCTTCACCAGAGATTTCGGAAAATTGAAAGGGATCGCCAAAGGGGCGAGAAGAAGTAAGAAACGGTTTCAGAACGTCCTCGGCCTCTTTTCCCACTTCCGTCTCATCTTTTTCGACCGGGAAGGAATGGGCCTAGTGCGAGTGGAAAGCGGCGACCTCCTCAATCCCTTCCCCCAAATTAGAGAAGATCTGAAAAAAATCTATTGCGGAAACTACTATCTGGAATTGGCCAACGAAATGGCAGGAGAACGGGAGTCGAACCGAGAGGCTTTTGATCTGCTCCTCTCCTTTTTGACGGATCTGGATATGACGGCTCCAGGAGAAGAACAATTGAGGATGTTTGAAGTACGCATGCTCTCCCTTTTTGGGTATCGTCCTCATCTGGTCCGGTGCGGTTTGTGTAAACGCGGCTGGGAGGAATTGAAGGAGGTCCCCAGAGTCTTTTTCTCCCTTGAAAGAGGGACGCTCATTTGCGACCGGTGTTCAAAAAATGGAGAAAGACTCATTCCCTTATCGCTGGGGACAGCCCGGCTCATTGATCAGGTTGCGCAAGTGGACCTGGCCAAACTGAACAGGCTCCGGTTCACAGCTCAAGCCCTTGCGGAGAGTCGGGCGCTCCTGCCCAGATTCATCTCCCATCAGTTGGGAAAGGAGTTGAAGTCGCTTAAGGCGCTGAAGGAAATTTCTCCCTTTAATTCCAAATTCCAAAATTCCAATGCCAAATGAATGTCAAA
>VGSD01000624.1 GCA_016875155.1 Deltaproteobacteria bacterium
GAAGAAGTATGGAACCTATACCATCAAGGGAGTAAAGAGGGAACAGGGCTGGATCTATGGATTTGCAGAACCCTATCAACTTTTTATCCTTTATATGGTTGTAGAGAAAGAGGGAAGCAAAGACCGAGAAGATATGAAGAAGATTTTAGATTCATTTGAGGTCTTTCCGAAAAAATAAGAAAAGAAAGGAGAACCCGAGATGACGGCAAAAACCGAGACAACAGTGTATAAATGCAAATCCTGTGGTATGGTGACAACGGAAAAAGGACATCTCTGTAGCCCTCAGGAGGTTAAAAAAGCCTATACCTGTGAGTACTGTGGTATTACAGCGACCAATCCCAGACATGTCTGCAAGCCCAAGGTTGCAAAGTTGAATTATGTCTGTGATGCCTGTGGCCGGGTAGCGGTAGCTCAGGAGGATTTGTGCAAACCGGTCGAGATTAAAAAGTGAGGCGAAAAGTTTAGTAACCGCCGGATACTGAATAGATCCTTTTCCTCCTTCCCATCAATTATAAGAATTGATGGGATTTTTTTTTGCTGAAAACAATTGATACGTTCGACGGTGCAAAACTCAAATTTTAAATAGGGGTTTGCCTTCTTCCCGAGCTCAGGCCGAGGGTGCGCCGCTCAGTATCAACCCTGAGCATCCTTCGGATGCCTGTCCTGAGTAAATTTGAAAGATTAGACCGGGGAGTCGAAAGGGTTGATTTTTGGGAAAACTTTTTTTATGGTTAAGATATTAAAAAATCAAAACCGATAAAACACGGTCATGGATCATATCAGAATGGGGGAACAATGGAAATCGTAGAACTAAAACAAGGGATCTATTGGGTTGGGGCCATTGATTGGAATGTTAGAGATTTTCATGGATATTCCACTCCAACAGGGACAACTTATAATGCCTATTTGATTCTGGATGAAAAGAACGTCCTTGTAGATACCGTCAAGTCGTCCTTCTATCTGGAGATGTTAGGAAGAATTTCGGAAATCATCGATCCTAAAAAGATTGACTTCATCATCTCCAATCATGTGGAGATGGATCATTCCAGTTCGCTGCCTCAACTTGTAGAACGAATGGGAAATCCGGTGGTGATCACATCAGAGAGAGGAAAGAAGGGGCTGGAAAAACATTATAAGAGGCCGATGAATTTTAAGGTGGTTAAGACAGGCGAAACCCTCTCCATCGGCCGCCGCACCCTTGCCTTTGTGGAGGCTCCAATGCTTCACTGGCCGGACAGCATGTTCACCTATCTACCGGAAGATCGAGTCCTGCTCCCCAATGACGTATTCGGCCAGCATTTCGCTTCCTCCTATCGATTTGCAGATGAGGTTGGAGACGAGGTGATGAAGCATGCGGCAAAATATTTCGCCAACATCCTCTGGCCACTGGCTCCCCTCATTCTTAAAAAGATAGAAGAGGTTATCAAGATGGGAATCGCTATTGATGTGATCGGACCCAGTCATGGATTCATCTGGAGGAAGGATCCCAGTAGAATCATTCAGGCCTATGTGGATTGGAGTCAGGGAAAGGCGGGGAACAAGATTCTCGTGGTTTATGATACGATGTGGGGAAGCACCGAGGCCCTGGCCAAGGGTATCCTGAAAGGTCTGATCGAGGCGGGCGCGGAGGCAAAACTCCTCCATCTTCGCTCCAATCATAGAAGTGATATCATTGAAGAGATGCTCGAGGCGAGGGGCGTCTTGTTGGGTTCACCAACCCTGAATAATGGGATGTTTCCTACGATGGGCGATTTCCTAACTTATATGAAGGGATTAAGACCGAAAGGGAAATTCTTTGGCCTCTTCGGATCTTATGGATGGGGAGGAGGAGCAGTGAAGGAGATGCGAAAGATCCTCGAGCAGGAGAAGTTCGAGGTCTGGGAGAAGGAACTCTCTGCCCAATTTATTCCTGATCCGGAAGAGATAAAGAACGCCATCGAGTTTGGGAAGGAGTTTGCTCAGAAAATAAAAAACGAATAGCACGAATGACAGCGAATGACACGCTTGCGCGCCGAAGCGCTTCAGCGCGCAGGCACGAA
>VGSD01000625.1 GCA_016875155.1 Deltaproteobacteria bacterium
GAGACTGGGCATGATTCCGGAGTACCCCATCAAGCTTCGGGAGCTGGCTAAAGACCGACTCAGCTTTGGCCTCGCATTGATGGAATATATCCGGGCTAATCCAAAGGTGGAGCCGTGGTTGCCTTACATTCTGGCGAAGACCCTTGGGGAGGAATTAGGATCTCCAAATCTGTCTGCTCTCTGGGGGCTGCTGGCACGATTTCCAATGATGCATGCGGAAGATGTTTTCCGCGCGGGTTACAAGGTGACCCCTCTCACTGGAGAAGAAATGTTTAGAGAGATTCTTAAGACGCCAGGTGGTGTGAAGATCGGATCGTTAGATCCGGAAAACAACCTGTCCTTGATGAAGACGCTGGATAAAAAAATACATATCCATTTTCCTGAAATGGAAGCATGGGTAAAGGAGGTTACGCCTGCTGCTGAGGAGACCCAACTGGTGAACAAAGATTATCCCAAGGTTTTAATCGCTGGGAACCACATGGAGATGGTGGCCAATACCATCATGCGCGACCCAGCCTGGAATGAGGGAAAACGACCCTGCACCCTGCGGATCCACTCGAAAGATGCAGCAGAGATAGGAATCAATGACCGCGACCTTGTGGTTGTAGAAACCGAAGTGGGGTCTGCTCAGATCGAAGCTGAAGTGACAGACAGTTCGTATCCAGGCCAGGTGATCATCCCTCATGGCTTCGGGCTCGTCCATGGCGGAGAACCACACGGAGTCAATGTAAACCAACTGGCTTCGGCGAAGCACCGAGATCGTTTTGCAGGTACACCGCTTCATCGTTATATACCCTGCCGGGTGCACAAGGCTTAACAGGTTACTGAAAAATGACGATCTGCTGCGTTTCCCCTGCCTACAGGCGAGCAGTCTCACCCTCTCTCCATTGGGGAGAGGGAGGGGGTGAGGGGGACAAAAGAGGAGAAATGCTATGTTAGAAAATTTATCCTTTGATATTCAGAAAGACCTACTGATCAAGGGGTGGATGTCACACGATGCCAGATGGTTTATGGCAGTCAAGGAGCATTTTGGCATGGAGGCTGCGAGTCGATTGAATCAAAAAGTAGCCAGGGATTTGGGCCGGGTGGAGATGAAACGTTTCATGAAAGCTTTAAATTTGTCACCGTCAAGAAATATGGAAGAATACCTGAACATAAAGAATGCCGCTCTTTCATTATTTGGCCCTGATCTTATCGAATATGAAATTAAAATCCTTGATCATCAATCCTATGAGATGCGTTTGAAAAGGTGCTTTGCCTATGAAAATGTAGTAAGGGCGGGAATAAAGGATCAATATGATTGCGGGATTTTTGCGAGGCTCCAGGGATGGATCGATGCCCAGGGGTTAAAGCACGAACTTAAACCGCCATTAGGTAAGTGTATGATGGTTTTAGGAAAAGAGTGTTCTTATACGATAAGGCTAATATTTGATCAACTTGAGAGATAGAAACAGAAAGAAGTGTAACCTTTCAATGGTCTATTCCGTCTTATATTTAAAAAAGAGAGCTCTGAAAAAGCCACTCTCTTAATTAGAGATTTCCAGGCTTTTTTAGAAATCTCAAAAGGAGGATTTGACCATGGATGAAAAGGCAAAGGTTTTGATCTGTTTGGGTGCTGCCAATGCAGCGAACTGTATTCCCTGCTTTGAACACTACTTTGGAAAAGCCAAAACCGTGGGCGTTACCCCTGAACAAATTCAGGAAGTTGTGGACCTGACCAGCCAGGTCAAAAAAGGAGCCCATTTAGCCATTAGAAACAGGATCAGCGAATTGATGGGGCAGGAAAAGGAATTTTCCTTGCCCTGCGACAGGCAGGCCAGTAAATCATGTTGTGGATAGTTCTTCTGGATTAATAGAGACATCCCCTCCTTCTTAGGAAGGCTATTTCGCAGTATTAAGGTAGAAGATGTCATGCCGAACTTGTTTCGGCATCTCATTTTTTCGATAGAGGGGTAGATCCTGAACCAAGTTCAGGATGACAGTTTCAAGGAATTTCAAACTCTTTGATTAGGATTTAAAGATGGAATATTGGGA
>VGSD01000626.1 GCA_016875155.1 Deltaproteobacteria bacterium
CCCATTTGATATTTCCCCTTACCTGTTCGGGAATCGCAGAAAAGAATTTTGCCACTCCCAGGAGGATGGTCACATGGGCATCGTGACCACAGGCATGCATCTTTCCCTTGATTTTAGAAGCATAGGGAACCTTATTAGCCTCCTCCATCGGAAGCGCATCCATATCGGCCCGGATGG
The DNA here is from genome assembly GCA_016875155.1 of Deltaproteobacteria bacterium. Next base: position 178 of record VGSD01000626.1, read on the forward strand.
CCACGGTCTTGCCAGGGGACTTTCCCCGGAGAACCCCAACCACTCCTGTCCTGGCTATCCCTGTCTTCACCTCAAACCCAAACCGCTCAAGCCATCCGCTGACCAGTTTTGAGGTTTGGACTTCCTCAAATCCCAACTCCGGATGCATATGGATTGTTCTCCGAATCTCCACCAACCAATCCTTCATTCCATCAATCTTTTCTTTTAAGGAATTTTTCACATCGATCTCCTTTTTGACCTAACCGGTTGTAAAACCCTTTCTCTTTTCCTTGGTTTATTTAAACTTTTTATTAGATTTGCATCGTCAAGTCAACTCTCCTCATTCAGACTGTCCCCATTTAGACAGTATATTTTCCCCTCCAAATTTTCCACATTTTTCCTTTGACACCTGTTGTTCTTCCTTTTATAATGTCCCCCGCCAGAAAGGATTTTGGGTCTTATGAAAACCAGGGACGTCTTTAACCGGATCCATTTTGTCAGCGCTATTCTGGCATCCATCTTTTTAGCATTCCAGCTGGTAGTCATCTCCACCAATGTCATCTTGAGATATTTCTTCGCTTCCGGAATCTCTTGGACGGAAGAGATTTCAAGTAATGTGCTCATGACAGCGTTTACCTTTCTGAGCATGGCGATCGGAGTCAAGCTCAATCTCCATATCAATGTCAACCTTTTTCCCAAAGGGACCCCCCAGTGGGTGACCACGGTCCTTCTGAAGCTCAAATATCTAGTTCTCACGGTCATCGGTTTTGTCCTCTTCTATTACGGAATTCTGCTCATCATGGGAATCAAAGGGAGCATTGCCTCCATACCCAAACTCCCTGCTTTCCTCCAATTCATTATGATCCCCTTGGGCGGTTTTTTGATCCTCTGTGATTCCATCATGAGCCTTTTCGGTATGGAGAAAGATGATCACTATCTGGACCGAAAACTAATGACAGTCGGAGAGAAAAAATGATCGTTGACTCTGTAGGGATTACTCTCTTACTGAGTATCTTTGGGATCCTGGTTGTATTGCGGGTGCCCATCACCTTCTGCCTGGCTATCTCAGCCATTATCACGGGTTTCTATCTGAACATCCCCCTTGAAGCCATTGTGAAGGTCATGGCAGATGGGGTCATGAATTTTTCCCTCCTGGCGATTCCCTTTTTCATCATCATGGGAGAGATCATGAATGAAGGAGGCATCGCCCAGAGACTGGTCAACCTGGCTAACCTCTTTGTGGGAAGACTTCCAGGTGGCCTTGCCCTGGTCAATGTGATGGACAGCATGTTCTTCGGGGGTATCTCAGGTTCTGCGGTGGCCGATGTCTCGTCCCTTGGTTCCATTGTCATCCCGATGATGAAAAGACAGGGTTATGAACCAGAATTTTCCGTTGGATTGACCATCTGCTCGGCCTGTCAGGGAGTGATTATTCCACCCAGTCACAATATGATCATCTATGCCTTCGCCGTGGGTTCTGCTTCTCAATTGATAGGCGGACAGTTAGTCGTCGTCTCTGTAGGGAAGCTTTTTTTGGCTGGATATGCTCCGGGAATATTGATGGGCGTCACGATGCTCATCATCGCCCTTACGATTGCCATCAAGAAAAAGTACCCCAGAGGGCAAGGTTATTCCTTGAAAGAGGGGGTCGTCATCTTCTTTGATGGACTCCTCGCCCTCTGCACAGCATTGATTGTTGTTGGCGGTGTAATCATTGGTATCTTCACGGCTACAGAAGCAGCCGCTTTTGCTGTTCTCTATGCCTTTGTCATCTCTTTCTTCGTATACAGAGAAGCGCCATTGACCAGGTTCATCAAGATTCTCTATGCTTCCTTGAAGACCTTGGCCATTGTCATGAGCCTGATCGCTGCTGCCA
>VGSD01000627.1 GCA_016875155.1 Deltaproteobacteria bacterium
TAAAAAAAGGCCTGTCCCTCTCACGAAGGACAGGCCTTTTTTGTTACCAGTTGGGGATGAAGAAGAGGAACGCTGCGGAGGTGATGATGAAGTAGACGATGAAGACCATGAGCAACCAGCCCATGATGTCCCTGAAGTTGAGTTTTGCCACAGCGAGCATGGCGATCGCCCAGAAAGGCTGGATCATATCCGTCATCATATCTGACCAGGCAAAGGTGACAACGGTTGTTCCCGGGCCAATGCCCAACGCTTTAGCCGCAGGGAGAATATAGGGCGCTTCCACAGCAAACTGCCCACCCCCCGAAGGAATGAGGTAGTTGAGAAGTCCCCCGTACCAGTAAAGGAAGAGGGGGAAGGTTTGAGGATTTGAGATCGCCACAAAGGCATTTGTAAAAACAGTTGAGAGCATCGTGTATTTAAAGAGGCCGAGGATCCCTGCATAGAAAGGAAACTGGACCACAATTCCCCAGACCGCCTTTCCTGCAGCCTCCGCAGCTTTCAGGAACGACCAGGGCCTCCAGTGGAATAGAACACCAAGGCCGAGCATGGAGAAATTGACAACATCGAGGGTAAGAGCAAAGCCCTTATTGGCGAAGTACCAGATCAGCCAGACAAGGACACCTATGAAGAGAATGATGTTGAATCCAGGCCACCAGTTCATCCAGTCCGAAGGGGTTTCGAATTTTTTTGGCATCGGAGGAGATTCGTAAAGTTTCAGTTGATCCATCAGCTCGGGTTTAACGGTGAAGGCTTTTTCTGGTCTTGGGTGCATCAATGCCATCATGATCGTGACCACCACAACGATGACAATGGTTAGAATGAGGTTAAAGGGAGAAAAGATCGTCTGAGATACAGGGATGACCGAATCTAATAATTTCGCTTTGATGACGAAGTTATCCGGCGTCGCTACCAAGAGTGGGGATGATCCTGATAGACCGGAATGCCAGGTGCAGCCAAGTCCTAAATACGCAGCCGCAATGAGAAGACGATAATCTACTTTTGGATTTCTCTTAACAATGAAGAGAGCCAGCATGGCACTCGCGATCAGACTGGTTCCCCAATTGAACCATGCCACAATCATTGAAAAGAGGGACATGGTGACAATGGCCTGCCACGGTTTTTCAGGATTGGACCAACCCGAGATTCCATTCATCAACCATCGGACAGGAGGAGAACAGGCCAGGATATAGCCAGTCATCATAATGAGACACATCTGCATGGCAAAGGCGAGCAGTTCCCAGAACCCCTTTCCCCATGCCTGAACCGATTGATAAGCCCGGGACTCGAGACCCACCTCGGGCTTAAATCCCCAGATAAGGGCTAAAATGTAAGTGACAACGCTTAGAAAAATTACAATCACCAGAGCATCAGGGATCCACCGCTCTGTCCATTGGGTGAGTCCATCGCCCCAGTCTTTCAGAAACTCAAATGGTCCTCGAACTTCTTCCTTCTTCTTTTCATTCATGATCGGTCCTCCTATAAAAGGGGTTTGATGGGGGAAAAAGCCTTCTTGGAAATGGAGGCTTTATGACTTGACCACCTCCTTTCTTCAAGGATTGAAAGAGGTTAAAAAGCTTAGAAGTAAAAACTTTTGAAAACCACCCAAATTGTCTCCTTCATATCGAAAACAGACCCATTTGTCAAGAAAAAATCGCGTATGGAAAGGCCTCCAAATCCTTTTTAACATTGACTTTTTTTCTATTTGTGTTAACATCGAATCAATATTTGAGATTGCATAGATTAAGGACCGATTACACAGATTAGAAATGTATTCACCAATAAAAATCTGTGGAATCTTTTCTAAAATCTATGTAATCAGAGAGCGAAGACCGGTTTTTTTGAGCTCTCTTAGAGAGGTCTTGATTGCTCCGATCCTTTCTGGCCATTGAACTTCCGGAAGCGATCCTGAAAAGGATCGGGGAGGTTCAGAGAGTGTTAAAATCCTCCAGAGCCGATGTCCGATGGGTGAGCCCTCAAAATATTCATCTCACCCTGAAATTTTTTGGGAACATTGAAGAATCGAAGA
>VGSD01000628.1 GCA_016875155.1 Deltaproteobacteria bacterium
AGCTGCGGGGTATCCAATTCCTCAAAAAACCTTCCTCCCCTTGATGGGGGAGGATTAAGGTGGGGGTGATGAGCAAGATCATTCCCCCCTCACCCTACCCCTCTCCCCCCCAGGGGAGAGGGAAGGCCATTCATCCCCCCAGCAGAGCTGGGGGGTATTCTGGCACATTTTTATAAATTTATGAAAATCACCAGAAAAGGAGGTGAACCCTTTAACTGATTCCGCCACAGGCAAAGAGAGGATGCTATGAAAAACGATCCAATCAAAGAACTTGAAAAGTGGGAGAAGGAGTCTTATGCCTGGAATAAAAAATATCATGCTTTAAAGAATCAAAAGGAGAAAATAATCGCTAAAATTCAGGAGAATCCATTTCGAATCCTGGAAATGACAGAGGAGACGGTGCTCTTTAGAAAAAAAGCATTGAAGAACAAAGAAGTTGCTTCGATCATGGAAAAGTATGGGATCCGGGTTGAGGACGTTGCCTTAGTCTGTAGATTCAGAGAAAAGATCCATAAACCCGGAGGTCCGATGTTCGTAGGCGGATATTGTGACACGTTCAGCTATGCAAAGGTGCTGAAAGACCCGGCCGGGAACTTTTGGGAGCTTACGAAAAGGTATCTGTTCGGCGGTCCAAAGGATAACCTTCAGGTCCTCTTTGAGTGCTCAAAGAACAATCAATACTATGTCTCCGGGATTATCTTTACCTTCCCGCAAAGGAAAGCGGCCTAAAAGAGGGCCTACAAGCCTTGTAGGAGCGGTTTGAGCGAGCATAGAGGGCATTTAAAGCGAAAAGGCATACCTGAGCATGGGTTTGGCAAGGGAAAGCGTAAAATAAGGTTGTAGGATGCAGGGAAAGGCCAGTTTGAGACAGGGAAAGAGGTTTTTGGGCCGGTGAACGAAGGGGGGTGAGGAAAGATGAGACAAAGAAAGCGAGGAGTAGTTCGATGGAGAGAGGATATTGAGAAATACATTATCGACTATTATGACAACCTGGGAAAGAGGCACAAGGAGGCCGTTGGAACCAATGAACACGATGCCTACCGGCTTTTAAACAAGAAGCTTGAAGAGATTGATTCTGGGACCTTCGATCCTACGCCCAAAACAGAAACCTTCAAAACCTTTTCTGAAAGATGGTTAAAGGGGAAGGTGGGAATTAAGGGTGCAACCCGGGTATCTTACCAGGGGATTCTTGATAATCACCTTATCCCTTATTTCGGTAAAGGCCGGATCATCGAATTGAGGCGAAAGAATATTCAGGAGTTTGTCAGATCCAAAATTGATGATGGAAGTCTCTCTCCGAAAACAATGGAAAACGTCCTCCGGGTCCTTCATCAAATCCTTGACGATGCAGAGGTCGAAGGATTGATTATGAGAAATCCCTATCTGAAGATTGAAAGACCGAGAAGGGAAAAGCCGGTTGTTGACTATCTCCGAACCCATGAAATCCCGGTCTTTCTCGAAGCGGCCAGGACCTTCAAGGAACCCAAAGAAAAAACAACCAAGCTTCCATTGAGATCGGATAAAAAGAAAGAGAAGCCGAAATGTGAAACAACGATCCATACCCTCTTCTACATGGCAGTTTTTTCAGGTATGCGAAGGGGGGAACTCCTGGGGTTAAAATGGGAGGATGTAGATTGGGTCAATTCAAAGGTCCATGTCAGGCGAAGCCTTTACAAGGGGGGCTTTCAGTCTCCAAAGTCCGAATACTCAAAGAGGGTGATTGACATGGGGCCAAGGTTGACAGAGACACTCAAAGCCCATCGTAAAAAGCAGAATGAGACAAGGTTGAAGGTGGGAGCCGATTGGGTGAATTATGGCCTTGTGTTCTGTCAGAATGATGGGAATGTCCTGGACGGGGATAATCTCTATCACAGGGACTTTCAGACCATCTTGAAGAAGGCTGAACTGAGATCGATCCGAATCCACGACCTCAGACATACCTTCGCTTCACTCATGATTTCGGTGGGTCACAATCTCAAATACATTCAGAATCAGATGGGTCATTCCTCTATCCAAGTGACGATG